>CALBMW010000416.1 GCA_937896275.1 uncultured Myxococcales bacterium | reverse complement strand
GGCAGCCCCGACATGGGCGACGCGGCGCCGCCGCCCGCCTGCGGGGACGGCCGGCAGGATGCGCGCGAGGGGTGTGACGACGGCAACGTGCTCCCCGGGGACGGCTGCGACGACACCTGCCACTTAGAGGTCCAACGCCATCGCGAGCCCGACGCCCCGGATGATCCGTTTTCCCTGCTATTTCGACCGGATGGCGTGGCCGTGGCGGTGTTCACCCTCGGCGACGCCGAGGACACGGACTACTTCGCCTTCGAGCTCACCGAGCCGCGCGACGTGGTCATCCAGACCTACGCCTCGGCCGATCCGGCGGCCTGCGACGGCGACACTCAGCTGTCGCTCTACGCCCAGGACGACCCCGCCCCCTTGGCCCGCAACGATGACGGACCCTTCTCACGCTGCTCGCTGCTGAACCCCATCGACGACGAGGCCGTCGCGCCGCTCCCCGCGGGCCGCTACGTCATCGCCGTCCAGGCCAAGGACGGTCGCGTCGGGACCAACCGCCTGATCGTGCGCCCGGTGCCGCGCCTGGCCGAAGCGGCCGCCTGCCACGACTACGCGCTCTTCGGCCGCTGCGCCGGGGGCCTGCGCTGCGTCGAGGTGGATCCCGAGACCGACCTGGGCGTGTGCGGCCCCGCCGGCTGCGGGGACGGCTTCATCGACGAGGGCGAGGCCTGCGACGACGGCAACCATGACGACGACGATCTGTGCTCCGCGGCCTGCGAGCTCGATGGCCCCATGGAGCAGGAGCCCAACGAGCGCCCCGGCGAGGCCACGCCGATGGGCCCCTCACGTCGCCCCGACATCGGCGACCTTCAGATGATCAGCCGCTTCGGGCTGCTGGGCGACGTGGACGTCTTCCGCCTCACCATCCCGCCTGGGCCGCACGTCGAGATCGGCTTCGTCACGCGCGATGGCTTCTTCGGGTGCCCGGGCGTCGTCTCGGCGCGCCTCACCGACATCGAGGGCGTCGACCACGGCGGCGCCGCCATCTCCTGCGACGTCTGGTTCGCCGACGACCTCGCCCCGGGCGAGTACTACCTGAGCCTGCGCACCGACGACCCGGCCGTGGTCGGCCAGACGCTCCTGACCTTCGCTGCGCCGACGCGCCTGGTCGGGGCCGGCGAGTCCTGCGCCGAGGTGGACGCCCGGTGCGATCCCGCGCTGGCCTACTGCCCGGTCGATGCCCCCGAGGACGCGCGGCGGTGCATCGCGCATCGATGCGGCGACAGCCTCCTGGGTCCTCGCGAGACCTGCGACGACGGCAACACCCAGGCCGGCGACGGCTGCGGCGCGGACTGCCACCGAGAGGCGGTCGACATCACCGCCGGGGGCGACTTCGCGTCGTCGCTGGCCGAGGCCGAGGCCGACCTCTTCGGCTTCAGCCTCGAGACGCGGACGCGCGTGGTGCTCGAGACCTCGGATGGCAGGCGCCGGTGTCCCGGCGACACGCTGCTGAGGCTCTCGCGCGTGGAGGTCGACGGCGAGCGCACCCCCATCGCCGAGGCCGACGACATCGCCCCCGACGTGAACCCCTGCTCGCGCCTGGACGAGGTGCTGTCGCGCGGTCGCTACGAGGTCGAGGTGATCGAGTTCGTCGGCGCGCCGCTGCCCGACTACGTGCTCAGCGCCCGCTTCGAGCCCGAGGTGGGCTTGGGCGAGGCCTGCGGCGACGGCGTCGCGATCTGCGCGCGCGACCTGCGCTGCGACGCGGGGTCCTGCGCCGCGGTCCGCTGCGGCGACGGGGTCGAGGACGCCGGCGAGCAATGCGACGACGGCAACGAGGACGACGGCGACGGCTGCTCGGCCGCCTGCGAGGACGAGGAGGTCGACGTCAGCGCCGGCGGTGAGTTCGCGGGCAGCGCGCCCGAGAACACGCGCACCTTCTTCCGCCTCACCCTCGACCGGCAGACCCGGCTCACCGCCGAGGTCGGCGACGGCGACGGGGGGTGCCCCGGTGACTCCTTTCTGCTGCTCGAGCGCCTGATCGAGGCCGGCTTCGAGGCGGTCGAGGGCGCCGACGATGGCGGGGTGGGGGCGTGCTCGGCGCTCTCGAGCGATCTGGGCGCGGGCGTGTGGCGCCTGGCGGTCTTCGGCTTCGGCGGCGCCGCGCTCGGTGACTTCGTCCTGACCGTGGGGCTGCAACCCATCGCCGCGGCCGGCGAGGACTGTGGCGATCAGGTCGTGTGCGCGCGCGGCTTCGGCTGTATTGACGGACGGTGCGAACGATGAGGTGGCTGCTCCCCGCGCTCGCGATGACCTTCACGTTGACCTCGGCGCTCCCCGCCTCGGCCCAGGATCTGGTCCGCGGTTGCCTGCCGGTCAACGACCAGGGCAACGGCCTCAGCGTGCAGGTGGGCACGGACGGCGTGGTGCACCTCGCCCGCATCGCGCGCGTGGCCCGCGCCCTGCTCTACACCCGCATCGGGGCCGACGGCGTCGCCACGACCGAGATCGCGGCGACCGAGATCAGCCGCCTCATCACCGCCGAGGTCGAGGACACCGGCATGCTGGTCGAGGGCGACACGGTCAACATCTGCGTCTTCGACGCGCAGCGGAAGCGCATGGTGCTGGCCGCGCGCTCCGCGGGCGTCTGGACCCTGACCACCATCGCCCAGAACGTCGAGGGCGGCGGCTGCGACCTCACGCGCTACCGCGGACGGCTGACCCTGGCCTACGAGAACAACGGCGTGCTGCGGGTGGCCACCGAGGACGCGGGCACGTGGAGCATCGTGACCGCCGACAGCCTCGCCGGCCATCGGGTGGGCGTTCGCCCCGCGCTTGCGGTGGGCCCCTCGGACGCCCTGGCCATCGCGCACCGCGACGCCACCGACGGTGTCCTGCGGGTCAGCTGGATTTCGCTGGGGGCCTGGCGAAGCGCGGTCCCCACGCCCATGGCGGGGCTGTCCGCGGGGGTGCAGGCGGCGGCCTGGTACGACGATCAAGGCACGCTGCGGATCCAGCACGGCGTCGCCAGCGCCCGCCCCGATCTCGAGTCGGACCTCTTCCTCATGCGCACCTTCGGCGCCCCCGGGGCCGCGATGACCACGCAGCGCACCAACGAGGCCAACGTGGGCGGCACGGTGGGCGCGGCGCGCGCCGGCGGTGTCAGCTACACGATCACGCGCCTGCTCTCGCGCAGCGCGCTGTTCGGCAACGACGACGGCCTCCTGCTCTACACCGACCAGGCGGCCGAGGGCGTCTTCCTCGAGCGCAATGGCGCCAACGGGCAGCGCCACACCTACAAGTTCACGCGGATCGCCATCGATCCCTTCGGTCTGCCGGTGGTGGTCTTCCTCGACGAGGTGTCGGCCTTCTTCGGTGAGCCGGCGGGCGCGCCCACCTGCTACTGGCGCCCGCGCGACAGCGACGGCGACGCCATCCCCGACGCGCGGGAGGCCGACTATGGCACCCGCGTCGACGACCCCGACACGGACGGCGACGGGCGAACCGATGGCGAGGAGGTGCTCATCGACGGCACCGATCCGCTGACGGCCGCCGCCTGCACGCCCGCGGCCGAGACCTGCAACGGTCGCGACGATGACTGCGACACGCGCGTGGACGAGAGCCTGTCGCGCAACTGCTACCCCGGCCCCGCGGGGACGCAGGACGTCGGCACCTGCCGCGGCGGCACCCAGACCTGCGCCGCCGGCGCCTATGGCGTCTGCCAAGGTACGGTCGTGCCCGTGGACGAGGTGTGCAACGGGCTCGACGATGACTGCGATCGCGTCGTGGACGACGGCAACCCGGGCAGCGGCGGGGTGTGCAACACGGGCGGCGTGGGTGCCTGCGGGGAGGGCGTGGTGCAATGCCGCGCGGGCGCGCTGCAGTGCGATCCGGTCGCGGCAGCCGACGTCGAGCAATGCAACGGCGCCGACGATGACTGCGATGGCCTGACCGACGAAGGGCGCACTTCCTGCGGTGTGGGCGCCTGCGCCCGCACGGTGGACACATGCGCCAACGGGCGCCCGCAGATCTGCAGCCCCGGGCAGCCCGCCTTCGTCGACGAGGATTGCGACGGCGTGGATGACGACTGCGACGGCCTGATCGACGAGGACTACCCGGTGCTGCCCACCCAGTGCGGCCTCGGCGTCTGCGCGCGCAACGGGCAGCGGCGGTGCGTCGCCGGCCACGCGGTCGACACCTGCGTGCCCGGCGCGGCCGCGCCCAGCGACGCCACGTGCGACAACGTCGACGAGGACTGCGATGGTCGGTTCGACGAGAATTTCGCAGCATTTGCGAGTAGTTGCGGCATCGGTGCCTGCGCCGCGCAGGGCCAGGTGACCTGCGCCTTCGGGCGCACCCAGAACGACTGCGTGCCGGGCCCGGCGGGCGCCAACGACGCGACCTGCGACGGCGTCGACGAGGACTGCGACGGCGCCTTCGACGAGAACGCGGGGGTCACCGCGACCCAGTGCGGCGCGGGCGTGTGCGCCTCGAACGGGCAGCGCGTGTGCCGCAACGGCGCCTTCGTCAACACCTGCGTGCCGCGGGCGGGCCTGCCCAACGACGTCACCTGCGATGGCGTGGACGACGACTGCGATGGGCGCGTCGACGAGGACTACGTCGCCGTCGCGGTCAGCTGCGGCGCGGGCGTGTGCGCCGCGCAGGGCGCCACCCGGTGTGTCAACGGTCGGGTGCTCGAGGACTGCAACCCCGGCCCGTCGACGGGCGCAGACACGGTGTGCGACGGCCTCGACACGGACTGTGATGGGCGGACCGACGAGTCCTTCGCCTCGCAGATCACGCAATGCGGCGCCGGCGCGTGCGTGGCCAGTGGGCGCACCCGCTGCGCCAACGCGACGGTCGAGGACACCTGCGTGCCGCCCGTGGCGGGTGGCTCGGACGCGGCGTGCAACGGCGTTGACGACGACTGCGATGGCCGCACCGACGAGGCCTTTGTGCCCCAGGCCACGACCTGCGGCGTGGGCGCCTGCGCGGCGCAGGGTCTGTCGAGTTGCCAGGCGGGCGGCCTGCGCGACACCTGCGTGGTGGGCCCGTCGAGCGGGACCGACAATGACTGCGATGGCATCGACGATGATTGCGACGGGCGCGTGGACGAGGCCTTCCTGGCGCAGCCGACCACCTGTGGGGTGGGCACCTGCGCCGGCGCCGGCACGCGGCGGTGCGTCGGCGGCCAGCAGGTCGACACCTGTCGCCCAGGCACGCCCCAGGACGCAGATCTCGCCTGCGACGGTCGGGACACGGACTGCGACGGGCGCGTCGACGAGGGCTACCGTGCCCGCGCGACCACCTGCGGCCTCGGCGTGTGCGCGGCGGTCGGCCAGACGACCTGCGTCGGTGGCGGCGAGGGCGACACGTGCGCTCCGCGGGCCGCGCCGGAGCCGGGCGACCGCACCTGCGACGGCGACGACGGCGACTGCGACGGCTCGGTGGACGAGGGCTTCGTGGCGCAGGCGACGTCCTGCGGTGAGGGGGCGTGCCGGGGGGCGGGTGTGCTGAGCTGCGTCGACGGCGTCCAGAGCGACTCCTGCCGCGCCGGCACGGGATCGGTCGCCGATCGCACCTGCGACGGCGTGGACGACGACTGCGATGGGCGCGTCGACGAGAACTTCAGGGTGCGCGCCAACCAGTGTGGGGTCGGGGTCTGTGCCGCGGTGGGTCAGCTGAGCTGCGAGGACGGGCACCCGGTGAACACCTGCGCGGCCTTGCCTCAGGCCGGGCCCGACAGCACCTGCGACGGGCGCGACGACGACTGCGACGGGCGCGTCGACGAGGCCTACGCGGTCAGCGTCACGGTCTGCGGGCTGGGCGCCTGCGCGGGCGCGGGCCAGCGGGTTTGCGTGATCGGCGTCGAGCGCGACACCTGCGTGCCCAGCGATCAGATCGGCGTCGACGATCCGACCTGCGACGGCACCGACGATGACTGCGATGGCAACGTCGACGAGGACTTCGTCGAGGGCGACACGGCCTGCGGCGCGGGCGTCTGCGCGGCGACCGGCCGTCGGGTGTGCGCCGCGGGTGGCGCCGCCGACAGCTGCGCGCCGGGGCCGACCACCGGGGACGACGAGGACTGTGACGGCCTCGACGACGACTGCGACGGCTCCGTCGACGAGGGCTATGTCCCGCAGAACACCACATGCGGCGCGGGCGTGTGCGCCGCTCAGGGCCAAACCGCCTGCAACGGTGGCGTGGTGAGCGACGGTTGCGTCGCGGGCCCGTCCACCGACGGCGATGTCGGCTGCGATGGTTTGGACGGCGACTGCGACGGGCGCGTGGACGAGGCCTTCGCGGTCGTGGCGACGCATTGCGGCCTCGGCGAGTGCGCGTCGAGCGGTCAGCGGCAGTGCCGCAACGGGCGGCTGCGCGACACCTGCCGCGCCGGAAACCCAGCGCCCGACGACCTGGCCTGTGATGGGATCGACGAGGACTGCGATGGCTCGACGGACGAAGGCTTCGTCTCGCAGGCGACGATCTGCGGGGTGGGCGCCTGCGCGGCGCAGGGCCAGACCGAGTGTGCGGCGGGCGCGGTGCGCGACACCTGCCAGCCCGGCGCCGGGGCCGCCGACGACGCGCGCTGCGACGGGCAGGACCAGGACTGCGACGGTCGGACCGACGAGGATTACGTGGGCGGGGCCACGGCCTGTGGCCAGGGCGTGTGCGCCGGCACGGGCGAGCGGGGCTGCGAGCTGGGCGTCGAGGTCGACAGCTGCCGGTTGGCGCCGCGGCAGGGCGACGACGACGACTGTGACGCGCTGGACGACGACTGCGACGGGCGCGTCGACGAGGCCTACGCGTCGAGGCCGACGGCGTGCGGCGTGGGCGCCTGCGCCGCGGAGGGCTTCACCCGCTGCGTCGCTGGCGGCGAGATGGACACCTGCCGACCGCGTGGCGCCGAGGGGGGGGATGCGACCTGCGACGGCGTCGACGATGACTGCGATGGCAACACCGACGAGGACTTCACCGTGACGGTGACGACCTGCGGTCGGGGCGAGTGCGAGCGCGAAGGCCTGCGACGGTGCCTGCTGGGGGATCTCGTCGACACCTGCCTCGCCGCGCGCCCTGGGCCCGACGACACGGCCTGCGACGGCTTGGATTCGGACTGCGACGGCCGCACCGACGAGGCCTTCGAAACTCAGGTCACGACCTGCGGGGTCGGCGCCTGCGCCGGAAACGGCCTCAGCCGCTGCGTCGAGGGCGCGGTGGCCGACAGCTGCGCCGCGGGCGCGCCCGGCGACGACGACGGCACCTGCGATCTGACCGACGATGACTGCGATGGCCTGCTCGACGAGAGCTTCGTCGTCACGAGGTCGACCTGCGGCACCGGCGCGTGTGCGGCGGGCGGGCGCGTGCTGTGCATCAACGGCGAGCTCAACGACACGTGCCGTGAGTTCAGCGGCGCCCCCGATGACCTGACCTGCAATGGCTTCGACGATGACTGCGATGGCGTCGCCGACGAGGACTTCACGGTGGTGCCCACCACCTGCGGCCTGGGCACCTGCGCGTCGGCCGGCATGCTGGCCTGCCTCGAGGGCGTGGTGTTGGACACCTGCGGTCCGCTCGAGGTGCTCGGCGACGACGACACCTGCGACGGGCAGGACGATGACTGCGATGGCTTCACCGACGAAGCCTACGCGGGCGAAGTGATCGGTTGCGGGGTGGGGGCGTGCGCCACGAGCGTCTTGACGGCCTGCTTCGACGGCGCGCCGACGGGCGTGTGCGAGCCGGGCGCGGCCGGGGCGCGCGACTTCGACTGCGACGGCGTGGACGCCGACTGCGACGGGCAGGCGGACGAGGACGCGCCGGTCACGCCGACCACCTGCGGGGCAGGGGCCTGCGCGCGCGAGGGTGAGCTGCGCTGCCAGGGCGGGCACTTCGTCGACGGCTGCGAGGAGGGCTTCCCCGAGGGCGACGACGACACCTGCGACGGGGTGGACGACGACTGCGACGACGTCGTGGACGAGTTCTGCCGCGCCGATGCGGGCACGCCCGCGCCGGACGCCGCCCTGCCCACGGACGACGCGGCGGTGGACGCCGCGATCAAGCCCGAGGACGGCGGCCCGACCGCCGACGCCGCCTTGGTGGGGGACGGTGGCGGCGACGCCGCGCTCCCGACCGAGGGCGACGCCTCGGGCACGCCCGACGAGGGCGCGTCCGGCGAAGACGACGCGACCTCCGACCCTCGCACGGACGCCGGCGACCGCGACGGCGGCGCCGCCGACGCGGGTGGCGACGGCCAGGTGAGCACTGATGACGTCAGCGGCAGCGGCTGCGACTGTGACGCGACCGACAGGAGCGCATCACCGGCCTTGTGGGCCTTGCTCGCGCTGCTCGGCCTGGTGCGGCGGCGAGGTCGTTAGCCAGCGGTCGCGCCCCGCAGGACATCGCCGCGTCCCGCAGGATCCTGCGTTTCAGGCCTCGGTCTCCTCCGACTGTCGATCCGCCGACTGGCGGGCCAGCATCCACCCCGGATACTCGGACGGGAGCGCGCTCACCTCAGCCAGCGTCGCCAGCTCGTCGGCGTCGAAGGCCACCGCGCCGGCGGCCAGGTTGTCGTCGAGCTGCGCCTGCGTGCGCGCCCCGATGATGATGCTGGTGATGCCCGGCTGCTGCAGCGCCCACGCCAGCGCCAGGCGGGCGATCGAGCAGCCTCGCTCCGCGGCCATCGGGCGCAGCGCGTCGACACAGGCGAAGGTCCGCTCGCGATCCACGGGTGGGAAGTCGAAGGTCGTGCGCCGCGCGCCCGTGGGGCCGTCGCCCTCGCGTGTGAACTTGCCGGTCAGCAGCCCGCCCGCCAGCGGGCTCCACGCGAGGATGCCCACCTGCTGGTCGAGGCACATCGGGACGACCTCGCGCTCCAGGTCGCGCCCCGCGATGCTGTAGTAGGCCTGCATCGACTCGAAGCGGGCGAGCCCCCGCGCCGCGCTGATGCCCAGCGCCTTCATGATCTGCCAGGCGGCGTGGTTCGAGACCCCCAGGTAGCGGACCTTGCCGGCCCGCACGACGTCGTCGAGGGCCCGCAGCGTCTCGTCGAGCGGGGTCAGCGGATCGACCCCGTGGATCTGGTACAGGTCGAGGTAGTCGGTCTTCAGCCGGCGCAGGCTCTCGTCGATCTGCCGCATGATGTGCGCCCGCGACAGCCCGGTCTGGTTGGGCCCCGCGCCCATGCGCCCCCGCACCTTGCTCGCCAGCACCAGCTCGTCCCGCGGCCACCCGACGGCGCGCAGCCCCTCGCCCAGCAGCTCCTCCGAGAGCCCCTCGTGATAGACGTTGGCGGTGTCGATGAAGTTGACGCCCGCCTCGCGCGCCGCGCGGAGCTGAGCGGCGACGGCGTCCGCCTGAAGGTCGCCGACGACCTGCCAGAAGCCTTTGCCACCGTAGGTCATGGTGCCGAGGCAGATGTGTGAGACGTAGAGGCCGGTGCGGCCCAGCAGACGGTACTTCATGACGTTCTCTCCCGCGCGGCCATGGCCGTGGAGTCTTCGGCCGCGGCGCGCACTCTACCAGGACGCAGGCCGGGCCACCCGAGAGAGGCGCGTCAGGCGCCCGAGGGCGCGATCAGCGAGGTCCAGGCGCGATCCTCCGCGTAGCCGAGCTTCACGAGCGTCGACCCGCAGGTCCGGTCGAACCACGTCGCAGCCTCTTGGCTGAAGTGATTCACCCAGTCACCGGCGACGCCCTTGCGTCGAAAGCTGGTGCGATCCTCGGCGCCCTTGGCCCGCCCCGTCTGGCGCTCGAAGCTGAACTTGCGCACGGTCATCTCGGCCTGCCCGCGGTCGAAGGCCTTGCCGGTGTGCGTGGGCAACGCGCGCTCGAGCGTCCCGACGCCGTCGCGTAGCAGGTCCTCGTACCTCACCAGCACCACGTGCGGCCGGTCGAAGGCCCACTGCTCCACGTGCGCGCCCCAGAACACCGGACAGCCCACCGGGTGCGCCACCTCGTGCTGCATGAAGGGCAGCAGGTGGCGCCGCGCGTCGTCCGGATCGAAGTCAGCCCCCAGCACCCGGCGATAGGTGCGCTCGAAGGGATGAACGACGCCGGCCGCCCGCGCGTTGCGCACGTGTCGCATGCGGTGGAAGAACAGCGACACCATCACGTCGCGGCCGTCCCGCACCAGGTAGAACACTCGCCGCAAGCGCGGGTCGTAGCGCCAGTGATTGTGGATCACGGCCGCGTGCGCGATGGGCAGCAAGTTGTTCTGCGGAAACGGAATCTGCAGGTAGTCCGCGATCATCTGGCCCAGCCAGGTGCCGCCCGACTTGGGGTACTCGCTGACGTAATAGAGCGGGAAGCGCTCGCCGACGAAGCGCCCGAGCAGGCGCGTCCCGTGCGATCCGAAACGATTGAGGTTGAGTTCGACGCGGTTCATCCGTCCTCCCGTCCGTCGCGGGCCTTCGACCCCGCGGCGGGGGAAGGTGGCTCAACGGGGCCCGGGATGCAAGGCGGGGCCGGGCGCGCTTCGGACGGGGCCCGGCGCCCGTGTGCCCGCGCGGCGTGACGGCGGTGCCCAGGGGCGAGACGCGAGGGCGGCCGCGCGGGGCGAGACGCGAGGGCGGTCCGGCGGAGTGAGACACCGGCGGCGAGGTGCCGGGCACCTCTCACGGCGCGGCTCAGGCCCCTGATCGTCAAGACCGCCGAGCCCGAGGATGAGCGCGCGATCTCGATGGG
>CALBMW010000415.1 GCA_937896275.1 uncultured Myxococcales bacterium | reverse complement strand
CCTGCCCCGGCTCGGACAAGACGTCGCCGTCGGGCCCACGGAGCGCCTCGACCAGGTAGGCCGTGGCCCTCGGCAGCAGCGCGTCGGCCTGGATGTTGGTGGGGCCGTCCTGGGCGGCGTGACGCAGGGCGATGATCGCGTCGGCGTGGGCCACGGCGTCGACCCGGGCCGCGGCGCCGGCCCGGGGCGACCAGCTCTCGACGAACGCGCCGGCGTCATCGTCCCACACCTTGTCGGTCAGGTTGGCGACCTGCAGCCGCAGCAAGCGCTCGGCGGAGGCGGGCGCCGAGGGCCAGGCCGCCGTGCCCGCCAGAGGCCCCGCGCCGAAGAGCCCGCGTCGCTCGAGGCTGAGGCCAAAGACCGCCACGGCGCCGCGCAGCAGGCGCGCCTGCTCGCCGGTGCGGAAGGTCGGGTCGTCCAGCCGCAGCTGATCCACCCGGCGAGCCCCGGTGACGGGATCCGGACCCTCGATGGCGGCGGCGCGGCCCGCGACGTAGGCGCCCTCGCCGGCCCCGTCGATCCCGCCGATGCGCTCCGCGACCGGATCGACCATCAGCGCCTGCAGGGCATAGAAGAGCGCCGCCGACGCCAGATCGATGGCCTGCAGCGCAAGGAAGCCTTCCCGTCCGTCGGGGCCCGGTCGGCTCGGTGCCGCGGCGGCGCCCGCGCCGGCGTGGAGCCAGGACGCGACCGCCTGCACCTGGGGGGCCGGCGCCGGATCGGCGCGGTGCGCCACCGCGCCGCCCAGGTAGGCCACCAAGCCGCCGCCCTCGAGCAGGCCCGCGCGGTCGAGATCGACCTGGGTCAGCAGCGTGGGGGGCGCTTGGCCGCCGCGATGGCACCCGCCGCAGCGCAGGGCAACGACCGGTGCCACGGCGGTGGCCCACGCGTCCACGCCGTCGGGGTGGTCCAGCGCCGTACCCGCCCGGGCGCGAGAGGCCAGAGCGCGGAGGCCGCTCGCGAGCGTGTCGGCCGAGACCGCCCGCTCGACGACGTCGGGGCCTTGCCAGCGCAGATCGGCGTAGTCGTCATCGACGGCCGGGCGCCCATCGGCGGTGGAGCCCGTCGCGGGCGCGGAGATCAGCCTGCTGTCCGCGGCGAGGTAGAAGAGCGACCCGGGGTGCATGCCGGTGGGCGGCGTGGCGCCCGCGCGGGCGGCGAGCGCGTCGGTGCGTTCGACCCAGAAGTCGTCGAGGGGGCTCCCGTCGCCGTCCACGTCACCGGGCCCCTCGCCCGCCGCGACCGCGGCGACGGGCCCCGGCGACTCCGACGCGTGAGGTCCGACGCCCGACTGCAGGGTGTAGGCGTCCGTGACGACGCGCCCGGTCGCCCAGGCCGACCAGTCGTCACCGGTGGTGGTGGTCTGAGCGCTGCCCGCCAAGGGCCCGGCCGCGTCGATCAGGGCCGCTGCCAGCGCCAGCCCGCCCGCCACGGGGAAGGCCGTGACGTCTGCGCCCACCTGAGGCGCGCGCGCCGGTCGCGGCCCCACGAGGTAGGTCTCGCTGTGAGGCTCCTCGAGGTTGCCGCCCGGATCGACCGCGCGGAAGTTCAGCGTCGTGTCGGCCGCGACCTCGAGGGGGCCGGCGTAGGTGGGCGACGCCTGGTCCGGCGTGCTGCCGTCGAGGGTGAAGTGGACCGTCGAGCGCACATCATCGACGACGAGGCGCACCGCCACCGGGCCCAGGTAGCGGCCGCCGGCGGGCCAGGCCGCCGAGGTCGGTGCCTGCAGGTCGACGCGGTAATCGAGGGCGATCGGCTGGGACAGGTTGCCTGCCAGATCACGGGCCACCAAGCGGAGGAGCGTGCTGGCCCGCACCTCGAACACGACCGGCAGGCGCTGCTCAGCCGTCCCGGGGTGTCCAGGGAGCGGCGACGAGCCGTTCTGGGTGTAGAAGGCGGTGGCGGGCTCGTCGGCCGACACCTCGACGCGCACCGGGCCGTCGTACATGCCCGGTGGCGGATCGACGCTCAGCACCGGCGCGATGCGATCGAAGCGAACCTCGCGGCGCTGGGTTTCCTCGACGTTGCCGGCCTGGTCGATGGTGAACCAGGTCAGGATCGTGTCGCGCTCGAGCGACACGGTCGTGTTGAGCCCGCCCACGGAGGTGGTGGGCCCACCGCGGACCGGCCCGGATCCGTCGGTCGTGTAGAAGAAGCTGACCGCCTCGTCGGCCTCAAGGCGCACGCGCAGGCGGGTGACGCTGGTCACCAGCGGCGTGGGGCCCAGCACCTGATCGCCCCCCGCAGAGAACACGGCGCGGGCGAGGCTGTGGGCAGGCGTGTCGTCGATCGGCGCCGCGACTTCGGTCCCGTCGCAGCCGCCCAGGGCCGAGACCAGCAACAGCGCGACCAGCCCACGGGCGGGGCTCAAGTTGATTGCGCGATCGCGCGCCGACCGCGCGGACCAACCGCGACTGCGAGCCGTGAGGTGTCGCACCATAACCTCCACGCGGGCCACCCGCCGGCTACCGTAGGCTCGCCCCTGCCACGCGTCAATTCGACGGCATGGCCCGAAATTCGCGGCCGTCGGCCACACAATCGATCGCTGGGCTTGTCTGAACGGGTGTCCTTTCGGCAGAGTGCCGCGCCATGCAGCGCACCGACGTCCGAAACATCGCCATCATCGCCCACGTCGACCACGGGAAGACGACCCTGGTCGACTGTCTCCTGCACCAGTCAGGCACCATCGCCGCGCACAAGCATGTGCAAGAGCGCGCGATGGACCGCCTCGATCTGGAGCGAGAGCGGGGCATCACCATCCTGTCCAAGAACACCGCGATCCGCTGGAAAGACACGATCGTCAACATCGTTGACACGCCTGGCCACTCCGACTTCGGCGGCGAGGTCGAGCGCGTCCTGGGCATGGTCGACTCCGTGCTCCTCGTCGTGGACGCGTTCGAGGGGCCCATGCCCCAGACCCGCTTCGTCCTTCGCAAGGCGCTGGGCCACGGTCTGCGGCCGATGGTCATGATCAACAAGGTCGATCGTCCCGACG
>CALBMW010000414.1 GCA_937896275.1 uncultured Myxococcales bacterium | reverse complement strand
GTGATCGTCCTCGGGGATGGCCTTGCTGGAAACCAGGCCCAGATCGGTGCCGCACTGGGGCTCGGTGAGGCACATCGTGCCCGACCACTCGCCGCTGACCAGCTTGGGGAGCCACGCCTTCTTCTGCTGATCGGTGCCGAAGTGCGCCAGCGCCTCGACCAGGCCGTGGGTCAGGCCAGGGCACATCGAGAAGCTCTTGTTGCTGGCGGTGGCCATCTCGCTGAGCATCAGCGCGAGCGTGCGCGGGGCCCCGCCGCCGCCATGGATCTCGTCGTGGGCGATGCCCGCGAAGCCGGTCGCGACGAACTTCGCGTAGAGCTCCTTGAAGCCGTCGGGCAGCGTCACCGTGAACTTCTCGGGGTCGAAGGTGACCCCATCGACGTCACCCTTGCGGTTGAGCGGCAGCATCTCGTTGGTGCTGAACTTCGCGCTCTCTTTCAGCAGGGCGAGCATCGTCTCGAGGTCGAAGGCCTCGTAACCCGGCAGGCTGCCCACCAGCTCGTCGTAGCCGAAGGCCTCGAGGATGAACTGCATGTCTTCGGTGGGGGCCTTGTAGATCTGCATCGCCGCACCCTCGCGCCGGGGGCCGACCGCGAGCCGGCCCGAAGTGAGTGAACGTTCATTCAGTCGCGGTCAATACCGGATTGGGGGCGCTGCCGTCCACAAGAGTTATGGGCGTGACCCGCCCTCGGTCAGCGCGAGCCGGCCAGGCCAGCCGCGAGCCCGCGCAACAATGAAACGGCGTTCAGGCCCAGGTCGGCGGCGTAGTAGCCCCCCTCCTGGACCGCCACGGTCGGTAGCCCCAGGCGCCCGATGCGCTCACCGATCACGTTGAAGTCCTCGGTGGTCAGCTGCCAGTGACCGACGGGATCCTTGTGGTAGCCGTCCAGCCCCGCCGAGAGCACGAGCGCCTCGGCGCCGAAGTGCCGGATGGCCGGCAGCGCGTGCGCCTCGAGCGCGGCCATGTAGGCGGGCCCGTCGGTGCCCTCGGGGAGCGGCATGTTCAGGTTGTAGCCCGACCCGGGCCCGACCCCGATCTCGTGGGCGTAGCCCGCGAAGAAGGGAAAGAAGTCGCGTGGATCGCCGTGCAGCGACACGGTCAACACCTTGGGATCGCGGTAGAACAGGCTCTGCGTGCCGTTGCCGTGGTGGAAGTCGATGTCGAGCACCGCCACCCGCCCGAAGCGGCGCAGGTAGCGGGCGGCCACCGCGGCGTTGTTGAAGTAGCAATAGCCCCCGAACAGGTCGCGCGTCGCGTGATGCCCGGGCGGCCGTGACAGCGCGTAGGTCAGCTTCTGCTTCTCGTGCCGCAGGGCCGCGGCGGCGTCCTGCGCGCAGGCGGCGCTCCACTCGGCCGCCGTCAGCGTCTGGCTGTTGAGTGGCGTCCCGGCGTCGAAGCACCACGCGCCCGCCTGGTGCAGGTTGGTGGGATCCCCCTCCCCTCGCTTCACCTTGGGGAACACTGACGGGTACAGCGTCTGGTCCGGGGGCAGCCCGCGCGCGGTGTTGTAGAGCGTCATCATTGCGTAGCTGTGCTGCGCGCGCAGCGCCGACAACGGGATCTCGGTCGGCGCGCGCACGTCGAACACGGCCGGCTCCGCGTGCAGCGCGTTGAGGATGTTCTCGGCCCGCGTCGTCGTCTCGGGGTGGTCGATCCGTTCGCCGAAGGCCCACTCGTAGAGCGGCTTGAAGGCGAGCTGGATCTCATTGAAGAAGGCCGGAATCGGGCTGCTCATCGTCGCTGTCCCCCGCTCAAGGCTCACCGACTCGCCGGCGCCGTACAATCATTTGCATACGAACATTTCGTTCGCCTATCTTTACGGTCCTTTAACATCCCGGAGTCCGGCGATGCAGGCCCTCCCGACCCCCACCGATCCAGCCCCGCGCCAGCGCATCCTTCGCCTCGACCTGCCGGACGATGGCCCCCCGGTCGTCGCGCACGACGACTTCTACTCCGACCGAGTGCGCTGCGACCACCCGCCCGTGGGGACCGATGGCCTCGCGCTGGGCGACGCGCTCATCGAGGCCGCCGGCGCCCTGCACCGCGGTCGCGTCGTGGTGCTGGCGCCCGCCCCGCTCGCCGACGGACTGACCGACGCCGGCCTCACGCAGGAGGCGGTGATCCCGGGCTTCTACGGCGGCACGGGCGACTGCGTCGTCCACGGCTTCTTCACCGACCTGGCCCGCGGCGAGCTGGCGCGGCCCGACGAGGTGGCCGGCATCCGCGCCCTCCTCGATCAGCGGCCCCGCGCCCGCGCCCGCGCCCACGTCGTCACGACGCGCGCCACCGCGCAGGACGCGTCGGCCATCGCCGATCTGATCGCCGACACCTTCGACCACTACCCGACGCCGAGCGGCGTGCCGGACTACATCGCCGAGGCCATCGAGGACGGCGTCCCGTTCCGGTTCGTGCGTGAGGGCGGCGAGATGGTCGCCTGCGCCAGCGCCGATCTGGTGCCGAGCGCCCGCACGGCCGAGCTGACCGACTGCGCCACCCGCCCCGCTTCTCGGGGCCGCGGCTATATGCAGGCGATCCTGACCGACCTCATGGATGACCTGCGCGACATGGACTACCCGACCGCCTTCACGCTCGCTCGGGCGCGCGTGCCGGGCGTCAACCTCGCCTTCCAGCGCCTCGGCTTCGCGCTGCACGGCACCATGGTCAACTCGTGCCGCATCGGCGGCGGCCTCGAGGACATGAACATCTGGAGCCGGCACCTCGACGAGCAGGCGGCCCGGCTCTCGGCCTGACGGACCGTGGGGCGCGCCCTCAGCGCGACGCCAGCCGCCAGAGCGCCTCGACCAGCCGGTCCGCCGCGTTCTCCACGCCCGCAGGCACCGGGGGCGGATCGCCCTCGCGGGCCTCCAGCCACGCCACGAAGGGCGCGATCTCTTGGGTCGCGACCTCGGCGGCCTCGCCCTGGTAGTGGATCTCACAGGCCAGGTGCAGCGCCTCGCGCAGACGGGCCGTCTCGCGCGCCCAGGCCCCGAGCTGCCGCACGTCGCGCCGCCGCCAGCGCACCTCCTCCATCGCCAGCGCCAGCTCGCCCTCCAACGTCGACAGGACGCCGAAGCCGTCCTGCACCGCGCCGCCCCCGCCGGTCGCCGCGGGGCCCAGCAGGCCCAGCACGAGCTCCCTGCCCTTCTCGAGGCGCCTCTCGAAGATGCCGCGGTAGGCGCCCCCCGAGACCAGCACGTTGACCACGAAGCCGCTCACGGCCGCAGTGAGCACGGCGATCAAGCGGACCTCGAGCGTCGCCATCGGCCCGCCGCGCGGCACCGCCTGGATGAACAGCGCGGAGAAGGCCGCCACGGGATAAGCCAAGCCCAGCCGCAGCGCGAAGGTGCTCAGGAGCGCCCCGCCGACGGCCACCGGCACGCCCAGCAGCAGGGGAGCGCCCAGGGCCGCGAGCGCCGTCCCCCACAGCCCGCCGAGAAGGCTGCCACCGAGCTGCGTGCCTGCCCGGCGCAGCCCCATCAGCACCGTCGGCGAGACGCAGAGCACGGCGATGAAGGTCGACGACACATGGTCGACGTTGCCGGTGAGCGCGTCGAGGCCCAGCGCCAGGGCCGTCGCGAGGGCGGCCTTCACCGTCAGGAACCAGGGGTTCCCCAAGCCTGGCGCCACCAGGGTCGGGCGGGCGGTCTTCACGCCGAGCCTTCGGGGGGCGGTGCCTTGGGGGCTCTCAACCCAGCGTCAGATCGGGGTGCGCGACCAGCGCGTCGAGCGTCTCGGGGTTGCGCAGCGCGTGGCGGTTGCGCACGGTGCGGCCGTTCAGCGCGTCGGTGGCCGCGCGCTCGGACAGCTTGCCGCTGTGGGTCGTGGGCAGGCCGGGCAACGCGGCGATCACCGCCGGCACGTGCGCCATCGACGCGCGCTCCTTGAGCGCCTTCTTGATTCGCAGCGCGAGGGGACGATCGAGGGTCGCGCCCGCGGCCATCTCGAGCAGCAGCACGAGCCGCAGGCCGCCGATGGCCCGCGCGTCCTCCTGACCCACGGCCAAGCTGGCCGCCACGGCGTCGAAGCCCTGCAGCACGGCGTAGATCTCCGCGGGGCCGATGCGCACGCCGCGGATGTTCAGCACCCCGTCCGCGCGACCCAGGATGCGCGCCTGGCGGTCCTCGGTCAGCTCGAGGAAGTCGCCGTGCGTCCAGTAGCCGGGGTTCTCGGCGAAGTAGGCCCGGTGGAAGCGGGCGCCGTCCGCGTCGCCGAACAGGCCCACCGGGCGCGATGGGAACGGCGACGCGCAGATCAGCTCGCCGATGCCGGTGCGGCGCGCCCCGTCGGCCGTCATGACCTGGACGTCGTAGCCCAGGCTGACCGCCTGGCTGTAGCCATCGCGCACCGGCGCCCCGGGCTGCCCCAGCACGAAGCAGCCGATGATGTCCGTCCCGCCCGAGATCGAGTGCACCGGCACGTCCGCGAACTGCGCTCGGACCCACGCGAACTGGTCTTGGTGCAGGACCGCACCGGTGGACATGATCGTCCGCAAGTGCTCGAACCCAAAGCGTTTTGCGGGCTCGATGGCCGATCGATCGAGGTACTGCAGATAGACGGGGCTGGTGCCGAAGACGGTCACGCCGCTGGCATCGACGAGGCGCAGCAAGCTGTCCTCGGCGGGGTGGCTCACCGAGCCGTCGAGCAACACGATGCGCGCGCCGCTGGCCAGGGCCGAGAGCTGCCAGTTCCACATCATCCAGCCGGTCGTGGTGTGGAAGTAGAGCACGTCGCCGGGGCCCAGATCGCCGTGAAGGCGGTGCTCCTTGACGTGCTCGAGCAGCGTGCCGCCGGCGCCGTGCACGATGCACTTGGGCGGCCCGGTCGTGCCCGACGAGAACATGACGAACAGCGGGTGATCGAAGGCGAAGCGGTCCCAGCGCCAGGGAGCGCCGTCGGCGCACCGCACCTGCGCGGTGGTGTGCACGGGCACGTCGAGCGCGGGCGCGGATCCCTCGTCGAGCAGGATCACGCGCTCGAGGGCGGGGATCGCCCGCTGCAACGACTCCACGAGCGGGCCGAGGTCGGTGGTGCGCCCCTGATAGGTGAAGCGGCTGTGCGTCAACAGAACCTTGGGGGCGAGCTGGACGAAGCGATCGAGGATCGCCGGGGCGCCCATGTCGGGAGCCACCGACGACCACACCGCGCCCACCGCCGCACAGGCCAGCGCGGCCTCGATGGTGGCCGGGGTGTTTCGCGCCACGGCGCACACGCGGTCGCCAGGGCGCACCCCCAACCCCACCAGGCCGCGGGCCAGGCTCACCACCCCGTCGCGCAGGGCCCCGCGCGTGACGTGGGTCACCGCGCCCGCCTCGTCCCACCCGGTGACCACGGCGTCGTCGTCGGCGCCCCGCAACAGGTTCTCGGCGTAGTTCAGCCGAAGCGCGGGGAAGAAGCGGCCCCGCTCGACGCCGTCGCCCACGAGCACCGGCTCGATTTCGCCCTCGGTGGCCAGATCGGCGAAGTCCAGGAACGTGCGCCAGAAGGCGGGCGCGTCGTCCACCGACCAGCCGTGCAGCGCGTCGAAGTCGGGGAAGAGCCGCGCCGCCGCCGCCTCGGCTCGCCGCGTGAAGCTCGCCAGGGCCGTCTCGCCACGCGGTCGCTCGGCCACCATGGCTCAGACCCCCCGATAGTCGGGGTGCGCCACCAGGTAGCGCACCATTTTACCCATGCCATCGAAGTTGTCGGGCGACAGATCGCCGCGGTCGACCCTCAGGGTGAGGCGCTCCTCGATGAACAGGATCAGCTGCACGAAGCCGAGGCTGTCGAGGATGCCGTTGTGCAGGAAGGACATCTCGTTGTCGGTGATCAGCGAGTCGGCGTCACCGAAGTGATAATTGTCATCGAGCCACTCGACGATGACCGTGCGCAGGGCGGGATCGAGAGGCGCGGGATCGGGAGATGCGGACATCGAGTCGCTCCGGCTCCTTGGACGGCCACACGCTGGCACAGCCGGGTGCCGCCGACAAGGACGGGCCCGCTGACCGGCCGCGCATCGGGCTTTCGGACGGGTCAGGCCTCGAGGGCGCCGATGCTGTCCGTGACCCGGCCCGCGTCATGGCCGAAGGACTCGAGGGGCAACCCGGCGCCGCGCAGCGCCGTGAGCCCGGCCAGGCTGGTGTTCTGGCTGCCGCGCGAGCGGAAGTGGGTGCCTCCGCGCAGGCGGCCGCCGCCCTTGCCCGCGATGAGGATCGGGAACTCGTCGTTGGAGTGGACGTTGCCCTCGGACAGCTCGGTCGTGCACAGGATCGAGCAGCGGTCGAGCAGGTTGCCGTCGCCCTCGGGCGTGTCGCGCAGCCGCTGCAGGAAGACGCTCAGCTGCTCCATGATGAAGGTCACCGCGCGGTGCACCGTGGGCTGCGGCGCCGCCTCGTCATGACACATCTGGTGCATGCCGTTCTGGGCGCCGGCGGGCCAGACGATGACCCCCGATCCGGCGCTCGAGAACAGCACCGAGAAGGCGCGGGTCAGGTCGCAGGCGAGGGCGACGGCGAGCAGATCGCTCATCGCGCGGTTACGCTCGGCGATCTGCTCGCGGCCCTCGACGTCCGGGTAGTCGGCGGCCGGCGCCCCGGGCGTCGCGCACACGGGGTTGGCCGCGTCGAGGCGAAGCTCGATGGCTCGGACGCTCTCGAAGTGTTGGTCGAGGCGGGCGCGGTCGCGGGCCCCGACCTTGCCTTGCAGGGCGCGGATCTGACCGTGGACGGCGTCGAGCACCGAGCGGCGCGCCCGATCCACCTGCGGGACGGTCGGGCCCATCCCGAAGAGGCGGTCGAACACCGCGCGCGGATCGTACTCCGAGGGGTTCACGTTGTTGGGGCCGTTGTGGGACAAGTGCTGGAAGGTGGTGCCTTCGTCCGTCCCGCGGAAGCGGCAGACGCCCAGCTCGAGTGAACGATAGGGGGTCTGGCCCTCGAAGTGCGCCGCCGCGATCTGATCGCACGAGGGGTGCGCGAAGGTGGTGACGATGGTGTCGCGCGTCGTGCCCACCTGATGGTAGCGGGCGCCGGTCATGATGCCCGTCATGCCGGAGTGGTGCGGGTGCGTCGCGGTCTTGATCTCGAGGCCGGTGACCGGGCTCACATAGTCCCGCACGGGCGTCAGCGGGCGCAGCTCGTCGCGCGGCTGCCAGCCGGCCCCCTCACCGTCGGGCAGCCAGTGCTCCCGGCGAACGCCGTTGCCCCAGAACCAGACGCCGAACCTCGTGGGCAGCTCGGCGCCGTCGGCCCAGGCCGTGCCGTGCGTGTTCAGCAGGGCCTCGAGGGGCGGCAGGGCGACCGTGGCCACCGCGCCGCCGACCACGCCGCGCAGGAAGGTGCGTCGCTTCACGGATCGTTCTCCCCGCCGTCGACGGGCGCCTCGTCGAGTTCGCCGGTGGTGCGGAAGCCATCGCTGACCACCAGCGCCACGAGCAGGGCGCGCATCCGATGGCCACCCCCGACGAAGGCCTCGGTGAGGGCGCGAACGGCGGCCTCCTCGCTGCGCTCCTCGAGGCGGCCGTTGGCGTAGCGATACAGGCGCCGCGCCACGCACGCCGCGATCTCGTCGCGATTGCGCAGCAGCGCCCCCAGCTCGAGCCCGCCGTCGAAGGGCTCGCCCACCAGCTCGCCCGATGCGTCGATGGGGAGGCCGTTCTCGGTGGTGCGCCAGGCACCGATGGCGTCGAAGTTCTCGAGCGACAGGCCGATGGGATCCATGTGCCGATGGCAGGCGTTGCAGGCTGGGTCCTCACGATGCCGCGCCAGCTTCTCGCGGGTGGTCGTGGGCCCCTCGTCCTCGCCTTCGCCGATGGTGTCGAGCGAGGTGACCACGCCCGGCGGCGGCGGCGGGATGTCGTAGCAGAGCAGGAAGTTCTGGATGAACTTGCCGCGGTGCGTGGGCGACGTGACGGTGTTGTGCGCGTTGAGGGCGAGGACGCCGGCGGTCGTCAGCAGGCCGGCGCGGGGGCCGTCGGCGGGCAGCTCGACCGGCACGATGGCCTCGGAGTCGACCGGCGGCAGCGTGTAGAGGGCGGCGAGCTCGTCGTTGATGAAGGTGTGACGGGTGGTCAGCAGCGCCCGGAAGTCATCGTCCTCGTCGAACACGAGCCCCTCGATGATGGCCAGGATCTCGCCCTTCATCGAGGCGCCGAGCGTCTCGCTCATCTGCGGGAAGAGCGCGCGGTCCTTCTGCAGCGTGTCGAGGCGGGCGAGCTCGAAGTACTCGGCGAAGTAGGCGCGCACGGCCTCGCGGGCCCGCGGATCCCCAAGCAGCCGCTCCGCCTGGGTGCGCAGGCCGGCGTCGGTGGTGAGCTCGCCGCGATCGGCGGCCGAGAGCAGGCCCGCGTCCGGCGTGGTGTTCCACAGCAGGTAGGCGACGCGCGCCGCCATCTCGTGACCCGTGTAGCGACGACCGCCGGCGTGCTCGGGATCGGCCTCGCCGATCTCGACGCGGAAGAGGAACAACGGTGACTGCAGCACGAAGGCGGTGGCGTGGCGAGCGCCCTCCCAGGGGTCGTGCAAGGCCTCGCCGGTGTCGCGCGCCACCTGCCGGACCCACGCGACGTCGTCCTCGCCGAGCGGGCGGCGCCAGGCGCGGCGCGCGAAGTCGAGCACGAAGTCATCGAGGCAGGCCGGCGCGTCCTCGCCGCCCAGGCAGCCGGTCGTGGCGGTGCGGCGGTCGGGCGCGAAGGCCTCACCGACGACCGCGAAGGCCGCGGCCTCGAACTGCTCGGCGGCGCGCGGCGCGATGGTCAGCTCCGAGGCCCCGACCGAGGCGAAGCCATGCAGCGGCGTGTCCAGCTCGAGGTCGGTGGGCAGCGTGACGCCGGGCAGCAGGTCGCGGACGCTGTTGCGATATTGCGCGTAGGTCAGGCGGTGCAGGGTCGGTGACTGCGGCGCGAAGGGCGGCAGGTCAGCGCCGGGGTCGGCGGGGG
>CALBMW010000413.1 GCA_937896275.1 uncultured Myxococcales bacterium | reverse complement strand
CGCGGCCAGGCCGTCACGGTCGTCGCCGCCCGGTGGCGTCGGCCCGGCCCCCGGCGCCGATCGCGGGGCCATCACCGCGGTCCGCCGCGGATCGTCGTCGCCGAGCGCCTCGCAGGCCGGGGCGTCCCCGTCACCGCAGCTGTGCCCGAGGCCCAGGGCGTGCCCCAGCTCGTGCAACAGCACGGCGCGGCGAGCATAACGGCGAGCCGCGGGGGGCTCGGCGAACTCGAAGCGCGCCGCGTTCTGGATGACGTCCGCGTCCATCAATCGATCACCCTCCGACGTGACCAGCGTGAAGGCCACCAGCGCCGGATCGCCCACCACCTCGGCCCATCGCCCCGCATCCTCGACCGTCTCCAACGCGATCACCCCGTCCGGCCCCAGGCCTCGCGCCGGCACGGGCCGGAAGGTCGCGGGTCCGGCGACCGTCCAACTCGCCGCCGCCCAGGCCCACGCCGCGTCCGCGTCCGCCAGCGGCAGGGGCCACGCGCCCTCCGGCCACCGCAGCGGCGTCCCGTCGGCGTCCGTCAGCGGCGCCCAGCCCAGCTGGGTGGCGATCAGCGTCAGCATCGCCGCCCCTCGCCACGGTGCCGTCAGCGGGCTGGCCCGGCCGCGACGGCCTCGCGCACCGCGTGCAGGAAGTCGTTGAGCGGCACCCGCACCCGCGCCGCCGTCTGCGTCGGGGTCAGCGCGCCGTCGGCCGCGCGGTCGACCAGGCGCAGCTCGCCGAGATCCTGGATGAGGGCCGGCCCGCTCAGGCCGACCTCGACGCGCAGCTTGCCCTGTCCGAGGCCCACGACCTCGAAGGTGGAGTCGCCCGACGCCGCGCGCAGGAAGAGCACCACGTGCTCGCCTGGCTCGAAGGCGGCCATGCCGGCCACCTTCTGACCGATGCCGTCGACCGTGCCGCCCAGGACTTCGACGGTGTAGCGCGGGGCGCGCGGCCCCTTGAGCACTTCGTCCCCGCTGACCGTGACCTGGGTCACGATGCGCCCGTCACGCCACGCGCTCTGGAGCGCGGTCACCTGGCCCACGACGATGGCGTCGGCGGTGCGCGCGAGGGTCGTCAAATCGTAGCGGAGCGCCGTGGTGGCCCCGGCGGGCGCCCACAGCGCCCCGAGCCCCAACAGCAGTACGACACACAGCCTCATGCCCACCTCCGAAGTCGCCCCATGATAGTCGCGCACCCCATCCCATACCACCGCCGGCCCCTCCCTCCGGCCTTCGCCCGAAAGATGCGCCAGGCCGCATAATAAGTTCTCAAGTCGGGCGGCTTCCGGTCGATGAACCGAATAGCCAGTCGTCTCGGGAGCGTGCTGTGAGCGTCGGCGCCATCGGTGGAAGCGGGTACAACCCGGCCATCGCGTACGCGCGGCAGGCCCCGGCCTTGATGAAGCCGCAGGCGACCGCCGACGCCATCTCGGTCACCATGCTCAAGAAGGCCATCGACGCTCAGGGCCAAGCCGCCTTGAAGCTGATCGCGGCCATCCCCGACCTCGGGCAGACCATCAACACCTACGCCTGACGGTCAGCTTTCAGCTTTCAGCTTTCAGCTTTCGGCTTTTGGCCTTCGGCTTTTGGCCTTCGGCTCTTGCCCTTCGGCTGTCGGGCCCGAGTCTCACAGCAGGTTGGCCGCGAGCTCGGCCAGCGGGCTGCGCTCGCCCTTGCTCAGCGTCACCGTGCCGGCGAGGACCTGGTCCTGGAATCGGTTGACCAGGTGCACCAGGCCGTTGTTGGTCGAGTCCACGTAGGGGTTGTCGATCTGATAGGGGTCGCCGGTGAACACCATCTTGGTGCCCTCGCCGGCCCGCGTGAGGATCGTCTTCACCTCGTGCGGCGTCAGGTTCTGCGCCTCGTCGACGATGAGAAACTGGTGGGGGATCGATCGGCCGCGGATGTAGGTCAGCGGCTCGATCTCCACGACGCCCATGTGCACCAGATCCGTGTGATCGGGGGCCTCTCGGCGCCCGGTCGGCCGGCTCAGGCCCATCAGCAGCGACACGTTGTCGTAGATGGGCTTCATCCACGGATCGAGCTTCTCCTCGAGCGTCCCGGGCAGGTAGCCCAGATCGCGCCCGAGCGGGAAGATCGGCCGGCTCACGAGGACGCGCTGGTAGCGATCCTCCTCGGTCACCTTCTGCAGGCCGGCGGCCAACGCGAGCAGCGTCTTGCCCGTGCCCGCCTTGCCGACCAGCGTGACGAGCTGGACCGAGTCGTCGAGCAGCAGATCGAGCGCGAAGGCCTGCTCCTTGTTGCGCGGGATGACGCCGAACACCGCGTCGCGGCGGCGCGAGGCCAGCCCGTGCACCGTCCCGTCGCTCTGAACGAAGCGCCCGAGGGAGGTGTGGTTGGGGCGCCCAGCGTCCCTCAGCAGCACGTACTCGTTGGCCTTCAGGGGCGGCTCGACCGCCATCTCGAGGCCGCCGTCGAAGGTCTGCTGCATCTCCTCGGCGCTCACCGTCAGCTCGCGGTGGCCCGGGTAGAGTTCGGACAGGTCGACCTGCCCCGGATCGTAGTCCACGGCGTCGAGGCCGAGCGCGTTGGCCCGGATGCGCAGGTTGGTGTCCTTGGTGACGAGGATGACCGGGCGCGTCGTGCCCTCGGCGTGAACGAAGTGCTGCTGCTCCTGCGCACACCGCAGGATCAGGTTGTCGTAGAGGTGCTGGGTGGCGAAGTAGCTCTTGGAGGCCTCGGTGTCCTTGACGAAGGCCACCCGCAGCGTGCCGCCGGTGTCGAGCGCCACGCCGTCGCTGAGGCTGCCGTCCGAGGCCACCTCGTCGAGCATCCGGGCGCACTCGCGCGCGTTGCGCCCCAACTCTGACAGGTCCTTCTTGAACTGGTCGAGCTCCTCGACGACGTAGATGGGCAGCACCACCTCGTTGTCCGCGAAGCGCAACATGGCCTTGGGCTCGTGCAGCAGCACGTTGGTGTCGAGGACGAAGGTCTTGATGGACATGCGGTCTCGCTGCGTCCGGCGACTCACGTCGCGTTGGTCTGCACGGGCACGGATGCGGCGACATGGGAGAACGTCACCACCTGATTCCGGCCGCCGTGCTTCGCTGTGTAGAGCGCCTGATCGGCGTTCTCGATCAGCTCGGCCTTCTCTTGCCCGTCGTGCGGATAGGTCGAGAGGCCCAGCGACAGGGTGACCCCGACGGGGCCCTTCTCGTGCGTAAAGGTGAGCGCCTCGACCTCGGCGCGGATGCGCTCCGCGAGCAGGGCGCCCCCCTCCTCGTCGGCGTCCTCGAGCAGCAGCGCGAACTCCTCGCCGCCGTAGCGCGCGGCCAGATCGATCTTGCGCACCGCCGTCCCGAGCACCCGCGCCACGCCCTTGAGCACCTCGTCGCCGAAGGGGTGGCCGTAGTTGTCGTTGAGGCGTTTGAAGTGGTCGATGTCGGCCAGGATCATCACCATCTTGCCGTCGCGACGGGCCGTCCGGAGCAGCATCTGGTCAAAGGTCTCCTGGAACGCGCGGTGGTTGGACAGCCCCGTCATGCTGTCCATCGTGGCCATCTCGCGAATCTGCTCGTGCGCCCGGGCGAGGTCCAGCTTGACCGCCACCTGCCCCGCGATGAGGGCCAACATGACCTCGTGCGGCGCGCCGAGCACCCCCTCGTCCCGCGCCGCCACGATCAGGGCGCCGAGGGGCTCACCCTGAGGATCCTCGGGATCCTTCAGGAGCGGCAGCACCAGCAACGAGCGCATGTCGGCCAGCCGATCGCCCGCGGTGAAGACCGGACGGCCGCCCTTGTAGGCGCCGCCCACCGGCAGCGCGTGCCGCACCTTGATCGCACGCCCGACCAGCCCCTCGTCGGCGGTGAACTGGAGGTCCTGATAGCGCTCGGCGTCATGACCGGACGCCCTGACCACGCGGTGCAGGTCGCCCTCGATCACGCTGAGGGCGCTGAGATCCACCGGCACCAGCGCGGCCACGGCCTGCAGCGCCGCCTCGGCGACCTGCTCCAGCCCGAGCGCGCCGTTGAGCTCCTGCAGGCCGACGCAGAAACGCCGCACGGTGCTGCGCTCGTGATCGGTGGCCTTGAGGCGCTGCCCGGTCGCCACGTCCAAGGCCAGCTTGCGCGCCGCGACGCGGAGGACTCTGCGCTCGGCGTCGGTCCAGCGGCCATCCGCGGCCCGGTCGACGCACAGGACGCCCACCACGGCCCCCTCGCCCGGCCGATCGCCGTCGCCGGTCGCCTGGATGGCCACCGCCACCGCCCCCCCCACGCCCTGGGCGTCGGGGTAGTAGGGCAGGCCGCCGAAGCCATGGTGCACGGGCGCCACCGCCACCTCGCGCACGTCGCGCAGCACGCTGCCCGGCAGGCCGCCCCCGACCGGGTAGGGGCCGTCGACCAGATCGTCGCGCGTGGACGACACGCCTCGAAGCTGCAGCAGCGTGCCCTCGGCGTCCTTCCACAAGACCGCGGCGGTCGTGAGCCCCAACGCGTCCCGCAGCAGGTCGAGCTGCATCTCGAAGGACGCGCTCAGGTAGTCGAGCGTCATGCGGCCGATGGTGTGGCGACCGTCGTGCGCCGAGGGCAGCTGCCGGATGATCGGCGCCTGGGCCGTCTGCAGCCCGAAGTCGCGGGCGCGAGCCTCGTCGGCGCGGGCCTTCTGGTCATCCTCACGCGCCCTGTTGAAGCGCTCGCGCCAGCTCTCGACCTCGACGAGGCGGGTCAGCGCGAAGGCGACGGCGGTGAAGAGGACGCAGTGCAGCGCCAGGGCGGTGAGGTCCTGTCGGCCGGCCGCCGTGAGCCCCACCTCGAGGACCGCCGCGACCCCGACGCTGAAGCCCCAGACGTGGCGCGGGAAGGTGGCCACCAGAAAGGCGAGCAGTGCCGCGGCCAGCGGGGTGAGGTGGGCGCCGTGCGCCCCAGCCAGGCGCATCGCGATCCAGACGGCGACCGTCCAGAGGACTGGCCCCTCGAGCTCGGCGAAGGGACGGGTCGCCGGGGCCGACCGCAGCCGCGCGCGCGCGTCGTAGGCGCCCATGGCCACCACGGCGAGGCCCACCAGCGCGCCGAACCACCACCCGGCGGCGTCGGGATCGAAGACGCCGGCCACGACCGCGGCGCCGGCCACCGCGGCGACCCCGAGCACTGACCAGGGGGCGACAACGGCCCCGATGCGGGCTGCCGTACCCGGTCGGGGGCGCCTCACTGTCCGGCGCCGGGCTCGCCGCGCGGGACGAAGCGGTAGACCACCTCGTCGCCACGCACCATGCCCAGCCCGGTGCGGGCGTGGTGCAGGCTCTCGTCGGGGTCGCTGCGCAGGCGGCGGATCTCGTCGCGCAGGGCAGCGGCGTCGGCGGCGAGGCGCTCGTTCTGAGCGCCCACCCGCGCCAGCTCGGCCCGGAGATCGGCGTTGCGGCTGCGGAGCTCGGGGTCGAGGGTCCAGCGGGAGAAGCCGAAGACGGCGCCCGCCAGCCCGGCGAGCAGGACGGGCAGTCCGAGCCATCGGAGAAGGGTGCGCATCATGTCGGCTGGTGTAGCACCCTTCGCGCGGACCGGAAAGGGGTGTCGCGACGCGCGCGCCGCTTTCGGTCGGATGGGCCCGAGGCCCGCGCCGCGCGCTACTGCCCGCCCCGCAGCTGGGCGCTGATCTTCAGGCGCGACGCGCGCGCGGCCTCCATGACCTCGGCGATGCGGCCATAGGACACGCTCTGATCGCCACGAATCAGGACCACCGTGAACTGATTGTCGTTGGCGGCCTTCAGCAGGCGGACGCGGAGCTCGTCGAGGCTGACCTTCTCGTTCTGGCCGACGTAGATGTCGCCCTGCGCGTCGACCGCGATCGGGAAGTCCTCGTACTCCATCGGCTCGGTCTCGAGGCTGGACTCCGGCATGTCCACCGGCACCGTCGGCCCCTGGGGCGTGGACGGACTCACGTAGCTCGAGGTCAACAGGAAGAAGATGAGCAGCTGGAAGACCACGTCGACGAGGGCGGTGATGTCGACCACCGTGGCGGCGCGCCGTCGCAGCCCGCTCGGGCCGCCACGGAAGTTCACGGCGCGGCCTGTTCGTCGGCGTCGACGATCGGCGCGGACACGGGCGCCTCGGTCGCCGTCATCAGCCCGAGCAGGTCGAGGCAGACCTCCTCCATCTCGATGGCAAGCTGGTCCACGCGCGAGAGCAGGAACTTGTAGCCGAGGTAGGCGGGGATGGCGACCGACAGGCCAGCCGCGGTCGTCAGCAGGGCCGCCCAGATGCCCGACGCGAGGCTGGCGGGGTTGACCGGCCCGGCGACGTCGCCGACCTCGGCCACCACGGTGCGGAAGACGTCGATCATGCCGACCACCGTGCCGAGCAGGCCGAGCAGCGGGGCGACGGCGGCGATGGTGCCCAGGACCTCGACGAAGCGGCCGAGGTGCGTCACCTCGATGCGCCCGACCTCCTCGAAGGACTCCTTGATGACCTCGCGGGGGCCGCCGGCGTTTCGCAGGCCCGAGGCCAGGACGGCCGAGGCGGTCGATCGGTTGCCCTCGCACAGCGTCAGGGCCTCCGTGGCGCGCCCTTCGCGCACCTTGCGCCGAATCAGCGCGACGAACTCGCGGGGGATCACCCGGCCGCCCCGCAGCGCCCAAACGCGCTCGGCGAAGACCATGAGCGCCACCACCGAGAACGCGAAGATGGGCACCATGACGACGCCACCCTGCTTCAGGAAAGCGAACAGCTCACTCATCGCCCGCCCTCGGCCAGGCTGCGCACCCGCCGGCGCAGGTGCTCGATCGGTGTCAGCCCCACGAAGGTCTCGACGTGGCGGCCCTGCGCGTCGACCAGGAACGAGGTGGGCAGAGCACCCAGGGGCCCGAAGGGTGTCTGGCCGCGCAGCATCGCCCGATCGGCGATCAGCACGGGGAAGCGGATGCGTAGGTAGTCCACGAAGGGCGGCAGCAGGGCTTCGGGCGTCGTGTCCAGGCTGACGCCGAGGACCTCGAAGTCGGGCAGCGGCCGGTCGCCGTGGGCGAGGTCGTCGAGCACCGGGATCTCCTCGATGCAGGGGGTGCACCAGGTGGCGAAGAAGTGAACCAGGACCACCCGGCCGCGGAAGTCGGACAGTCGGCCGCGCCCGCCACCGACGAGCGGCAGGTCGAGCACGATCGACTCCGCGTTGCCGCCCCCTGGCCCCTGGACGGGGGGCGGCACGCCGGGCAGCGGGCGCGCGCCGCCGCAGCCGAAGAGCCCGGCGCAGAGCGCTCCCGCGAGCCACGTGGATGGGAGGAACGCCCGCACGCGGCGCAGTATGCCGGTGCTCTCGGCGGTGAGCAAACGCAGGCACGCCGGAGCACGCGTGCTAAGGTGCGCGCCATGTCGACCTTCGCCCGGCTGACCCTCCTCGCCGCTCTGCTGGCCCCCGGCTGCGGCGATCCAGATCTGCGACTCGGGCACGCGGCGCTCGCGCGCGGGCGCTATGACGAGGCGGTCGACGCCTACCGACGAGCCCGGACGCGCCCGGAGTCGGCCGCCGCCGCGGATGACGGGCTGGGGGCCGCGCACCGTGCCCAGGCTGGGCTGCTCTGGACCGAGGGTCGCTGCGACGACGCGCGGACCCAGGTGCTGGCCGCCGAGCAGACCTCGGCGCCGGTGCTGGCCGATCACCAAGCGCTCTACGAGTGCGACGCGGCCCAGGGCGCGCCGCCGGATGTGCAGTTGGCCCAGCTGCGGCGCACGGTCGAGCTGGGCGACAATCGGGCCAGCGTGCTGCACGCCCTGCTGCGCAAGGAGCTGGATCTCGACAACTTCGAGGCCGCGCTGGCGCTCGCGCCCCACCTCGAGCGGCACTTCGCGCTGACGCTGGCCGACCGTCGACGCCTGGCGGACGTCTACGAGGCGTCCGGCCAGCAGGACGCCGCCTACGCCCAGTGGTTGCACCTCGAGAGGGCTGATCCGGCCGATCCGCTCACCCGACTCAAGATGGCGGAGTTCTTCGAGAAGCGTGGCGACGCGGGGCGCGCCCAGGACATCCTGCGGTCGCTGACGGTGGAGCTGCCCCAGAACCCCGTCCCCTTCCTGCGGCTGGCCGAGTTCCTGCGCCGCCGCGGCGATGCGGGGGGGGCGCGGGCGATGCAGGCCCACGCCGACGGCCTGCGGGGCGTCGTCCACGAGGCGCGCAGCCTGCGGCCCCTGCCGCGGAGCCGTCACTGAGCCGTTGAGCCTCCGCGATCGAGGGACGCGACGACCTGGGGGGACGCAGCACGGCGCCGCCAGTCCAGGCTGCCCGCCGGCAGATCGCGCCCGCAGAGGCGGACGTGGGGCCCGGTGGCGTGCTGCAAGATGCCGTCGAAGCGGTTGCAGCCGACCGTGCCGCGGCGCTCGAAGACCACGCCCACCCCGTCGCCCACGATGACGTTCTCGTCGAGCACCGCCTCGCCCACCGCCACCAGCACGACCGCGGGGGCGGGGCGCGCGGTGCGCGAGACGAACTCGATTCGGCTGTCGGTGAGGGTGACTCGGCCGGGACCATGCAGGAAGACGGCGGCCGAGGCGTCGCCGCGACCGCTCACCCGCAGGCGGCTGCCCGTGACGTGGGCCTCGCCGGTCAGATCGCGGGTGACCAGGGCCACCTGCTCGCCGATGACGGTGCAGTCGACGATGCGCAGGTCGCGGGCGGCCTGGATCCAGACGGCCGTGTCACGCCCGACGAAGGTGCTGCGGCTCGCCGTCACGGCGCCGGGGCCCTCGACGTGCAGGGCGCGCTCGCCCTCCAGCCCGACGCCTTCGAGCACCAGCGCGCCGGGGCCGCGCTTGGACAGGGCGACCGAGTCCGACGTGACGCGCAGGCCAACGAGGCGGACGGCACCCGGACCGTCCACGACGACCCCCTCGGTGAGCAGCGTGCCGGGCCCGCCGATCAGCGTCACGTCGCCCTCGGCGACGATCGAGAGCGGCCCCTCGAAGACGCACCCCGCCGCGAGCC
>CALBMW010000412.1 GCA_937896275.1 uncultured Myxococcales bacterium | reverse complement strand
CTGGCGCGACGTCTTCCTCCTGGTCGCCGTGGTGGCGGCGTGCGTGGTGGGCGCGGAGATCGCGGTCCGCCGGTTCGCGCCCCCCGAGCCCCCCATCCCGATGGTGGCCGAGGGCATCGCGGATCTCACCGCCCACGACCCCGCGCTGCTGATCCTGGGCTCGAGCCACGCGCGGTCTTTCTACGCCGTCGCGGAGCGGCTCGCGGCGGGCGCGGCGACGGTCGTGCCGGCCGAGGGCGGCACCTTCTACGTCTTCAACTGGGTGCTCCAAAACCGCCTGCGCGATCTGATCGAAGAGCGGAAGGTCGACGGCTCACCCGCGCGGCCCGACCTGAAGCACCTGGCCCTGATCACGACCTTCTGGGATCTGTGCCCCGCCGACTACGCCCAGTTCGAAGGCAACCTCCCCGCGCGCTCGTGGCAACTCCGGCACTACCTCGCCGACGTGCGCGCGCGCGGCATGACGCCGCTCAACCGCAACTACGTGCAGGCGCAGGTGAAGAAGGCGCTGGGCTTCTCGGTGCTCGCTCAGACGCGCGGCGTACTGCCCACCCACCTGCTCGCCACCCTGCGACCCCCCGACCGCGCCGCGCACTTCGCCCACCGCGTCGCCGTGCGGCGCGACGAGATCGCGGGCGTCGAGTACGACAAGTGCTGGGACCCGCTCAGCCAGGACGCCTTCGACGCCCTCGCCGACTACGCGCTGGGGCGCGGCTGGAAGCTGACGGTGGTCCTCTTCCCGCTCATGCCCGACACGATCTCGCCACAGGGTCGGGCCACGACGCTCGAGCGATACCGCGCCTGGATCACCGAGCGCGGGGCGCGGCGAGGCTTCGAGGTGGTGGATCTGACCTCCGGCGCCCCCCTCGAGCGCGATGACTTCATGCTCGACTGCGACCACGTGTCCGCGGAGGGGAACGAGAAGTTCGCCGACTGGGCCCTGGCCGGGCCGCTGCGCGGTTGGCTGGCCGCCTACGGCCCGGGAGCCCAGCGCCCATGAGCTTCGGCGACGTCGAGTTCGCGCTCTTCCTGCCGGTGGCGCTGGCGCTGTTCTGGCTGCTGCCTCGGCTCTGGCCGCTGCCGCGCCGCGCGCCGGTGCAGAACGCCTGCCTGCTCGTGCTCAGCTACACCTTCTACGCGAGCTGGAGCCTCACGCTGCTGCCGCTGTTGGTCGCGTCGACCCTGGTCGACTACGCGCTGGGCCGCTTCATCGGCGCGCGGCGACCCGAACCGCGCGCCCCCGACAGCCCCGAGAAGCGGTCGGCGCAGCGCGCGGTGCGCTGGGCGCTGGCGGGCAGCCTGCTGTGGAACCTCGGCCTGCTGGGCTGGTTCAAGTACGTGGGCTTCTTCGCCACGGCGCTCAACCAACTGCTGGGCACCGTGGGCCTCGACATGGCCCTGCCGGTGCTGCAGTTCGCGCTGCCGGTGGGCATCTCCTACTACACGCTGATCAAGCTGTCCTACGTCTTCGACGTCTACCTGGGCCGCCAGCAGCCGTGCCGGGATCTGCTCACCTTCGCGACCTTCGTGGCGTTCTTCCCGCAGATCGTCGCGGGCCCGATCGTGCGGTCCGGCGAGATGCTCCCCCAGTACGCGGCGCCGCGCGCGCTCACGCCCAAGGCGCTGCGGGCCGCCGCGCTCATCTTCCTGATCGGCTACGTGCGCAAGGCCTACGTCTCAGACATCCTGGCGCAGACGCTCGTGAACCCCGTCTTCGCCCAGCCCGATCAGTTCGGCGCGCTGGCTCACTGGATGGGGCTCGTCGGCTTCGGCCTGCAGGTCTACTGCGACTTCGCCGGCTACAGCGAGATGGCCATCGGCTGCGCGGGGCTGTTCGGGATGGCGCTGCCGGTCAACTTCGACCGGCCCTTCCTCAGCCGCAGCCTGTTCGAGTTCTGGCGGCGCTGGCACATCACGCTCAACCAGTGGCTGTTCGACTACATCTACCACCAACTCGCCGCCACCCGCGGCTGGTTCCGTGGCCGCCTCGACGTGGGGCTGATGCTGGTCTTCCTGGTCTCGGGCCTGTGGCACGGCGCCGCCTGGGGCTTCGTGATCTGGGGCGTCCTGCATGGCGTGGGGCTCGTGGTCAACCGGCGCTGGGACGTCTACTACCGCGGCCGGTGCAAGAAGGACCGCGCCTGGGTCGCGCGCCGCAAGTCGCGATCCTACGCGTTGGCCTCGTGGGCGCTGACCCAGACCTTCTTCATGGTCACGCTGCTGCCCTTCCGGGCGCCGGGCTGGGCCCTGCTCAGCGCCTACGCGGCCGGCATGGTGCGCAACGTCGGGCACGCGCTCTTCGAGGTCCCGGGCCTGAACACGCTGTTCGGCCTCGCGATGTGCGGGGCCTTCCTGGCCGCCGATCACGCGCTCGCCTTCGCCCCCTTCGCCCGGGTCGGGCGTCGGTTCCTCGCCCTGCCGACCCCCGTCCGCGGGCTGGCCTACGGGGCGGTCGTCGTGTTCCTGATCGTGTTCGTGCCGGCGGCGGGCGGCACCTTCATCTACGCGAAGTTCTGACCGTCGTCACCGCAGGATCTCGCCGAGCAGCGCCGGATCGTCGTTCAGCGATCCGAAGAGCCGCATCCTGAACCGGCCCTTCTGGGTGTGCAGCCGCTGGCACATCCGATCGATCGCGACGGTGGCCATGACCGTCTGCACGAAGGCCTCGATCAGATCGTCGATGCCCACCCCGAGCAGGTTGAAGTCCTTGCGGTCCATCAGCAGCAGGCGGTTGGTGTCGGTGGCCCACGCCCCCTCGGGCGTCCTGTACGACAGGTTCGTGCCCAGCATGTCCCACGAAGGCCGCGCGGGATCGAGGCGGTCGAGCAGGGGCTCCTCCGCGCGCCGCGCGTAGATCGCGAGGGGGTGGAAGCCGGCCTGCCCGGCGCACACCATCACCCGCAGATCCGCCACGTAGATCAGGCCCTTGCGGTTGGGCATCGTACCGACGTGAAACAGCCGCCCCTGCCGCGTCTGGCTGCTCCAGCGGTAGTTGCCGATCAGGCTCTGCACGATGAAGCGCTCGTAGTGTTGCTCCGCCGCCAGCATCGCCTGGAGCTCGGCCTCGCGGGTGATCGTGTAGACCCCCTGCCCCGCGTTCGAGTAGGGCACCTTCACCACGCCTCGGCCGCCGAAGCTCTTGATCCACAAGGAGATTTCGTCGCGTCGGACGTCCCGCACCGTCTCCGGCGTCCGAATCACCAGCCCGCGCGGCGCCAGCTCGGCGTTGAACTGCTCGTAGGCCTTGGCGGCCACCATCTTGTTGCGCCCGCCGGCCAGACACACCGCGGGCGGGTTGAGGATCGCCGTGCGGCTGTGCAGCGGGATACGGTTCCACGGGCGCTGGGTGACGTAGCGCAGCGCGGCCCGAATCGGCGCCCACGTCCCGTCGGCCGGGCGCACCCACATCACGCCGTCCTCGAACCGCACGGGCGGCGCGGGATCCCCATCGGCGAAGGCGACGAGGTGGACCGGCTCGGCGAGCTCGTCGGCCATGGCGGCCGCGTAACCCGTGGCCTCGACCCGGTTCTTGTCGTAGATGACCGCCAGCCCGCCCTCGGGCAGGCGCCGCTGTGCGAGGAGCCCCGCGAAGGCCTCGCGCACCAGGACGCGGTAGCCGCCCTGCTCGAGCAGGTCGTCGAACAGCGGCATCGACTTCTGCCCGCTGGGGCAGGAGTTGGTCTCGATGACCACCATGTGGCGGCGGCCCACCTCGGTGGTCACGTGCATCAGATCGCAGCCGGCCCACTGCAGGTAGCGCGGCCTGAAGGTCAACAGCGATCGGAGATCGGCCGTGCCCACCTTGGGGTTCAGGTGGCAGTAGCGCTCGACGATGCGCTCGTTGCCCAGGCTCAGGAAGAACCGCACCATCGGGTGGATCTGCGCGTTGAGGACCCGGGCGTAGAAGTGCCGCTGCGGATCGAAGGAGCCGGGCTCGACGCGCTCCGCGTGCGTGGGCTGCTCAGCCACGGGCGGCCGCCCGCCGCCGCTCGAGGTTCGCGATGATATGGGCGCTGAAGTCGACCCCCGTGTGCCGCTCGGCGTCGCCGAGGCCGCCCGTGCTGAAGACGTTGAGCTCCACCACCTGGTCGCCGATGAGATCCATGCCCACCAGCCACAGGCCATGCTCGCGCAGGCGCGCACCCATGGCGGCCGCTGCCTCTGCCATCTCCGGGCGAAGGGGGGCCGGCGCCACCCGAGCCCCCATGTGCACGTTGCTGCGGAACTCCCCGCCCTGCGGTACCCGCCGCACGGCCGCCACCTGGCCATCCACCTGCAGCAGCTCGCCGTCGAGCAGCAGAACGCGCGTGTCCCCACGGTGGGCGTCGGGGAGATAGTCCTGAGCCAGCGCGAAGCCTTGGCGCACCAGGGACTCGGCGATGACGAGCGTGTTGGGATCGTCGGGCTCGAGCTTGAAGACGTCGCGCCCGCGCGTGCCCACCGCCGGCTTGAGCACCGTCGGGGCGCCGCGGTCGCGCACGTGGGCCGCCAGCCGCTCCGCGTCCGCCGCGATCAGCGCGTCGGGCCTCAGGTGCCGCGGCAGCCACGCCTGGTACAGCTTGCCGCCCGCCTTCATCAGCCCGCCAGGACGGTTGAGCACCTCGACGCCCGCGTGCAGCAGCAGCTCGCCCAGCACCAGCGCCGTCGAGTGGGCCCAGTGGCGCTCGTCGCGGCCGGGGCTCGTGCGCACCAGCACCGCGTCGAAGGCGGTCAGATCGACGTCGACCGCTGCCTCGCCGCGCAGCGACCGCGCGACCGAGGCGCCGTCGATGGCGTCGTCGCCGACGGGGACCGCCCTCGCCATGACCCGGTCATCGGGCGCCACGAACAGATCGGCCACGCCCGCCGCGCAGACCGCGTGGCCGCGCCGCACCGCCGCCGCCATCAACAGGGCCGTCGTCTGGGACGCCTGCACGCCCTCGGGGGCGTTGACCCAGAACGCGACGCGCATCTAGACGAGCGCCTCGATGCTCATCTCGACCGAGTCCAGCGACGACGCCTCCTCGTCGATCACGCCCAGGTGCAGGATGCGAGCGCCCGTGTCGGCCACCGGATCGACGCTCTTGCCGATGACGATGCCCTCGAAGGGGGCCTCGTAGGTGTGGACGCAATCCCCGAAGATGTTGGTCAGCTCGGCGATGACCTCGCCGCGCCCGACGCGATCGCAGGTGTCGGGGTGCACGTCCAAGAGCCCGCCCCGGTGGGTGTAGAGCCAACGTGAGCCGCTGCAAATGACCGGCGCGGCGCCGATGACGGGCTTCTTGCGGCGCGTCAGCATGCCGGCCTCTCCCAGGACCGCCTTGAGGCCCACCAGCGAACGCTTGATGAGCTCCGGCTGAAAGCGTTGCGGGTTGCCGATCTCGACCGTGATCGCGGGGATGCCCAGCTCGTCCGCGTGGCCCCGCAGCGTGTGGTCCGAGGGGGGATCGTCCAGGATGATCTGCGGCCGCTGCAGGCGGGCCATCCGGCTGGCGACCGGGTTGTCGAGATCGGCCCGCACGTAGAGCGAGTTGATGCGGCCGGTGCTCGCGGTGTGCAGGTCGACCAGGTAGTCGAATTGCCACAGCACCCGCTCCACGAAGCGGTGCACATAGACCTGGGCCGCGTTGCCGTCGGCGGCCCCCGGGAAGATGTGGTTGAGGTCGACCCCGTCGAACAGGCGGTCGCGCGCGCCGAAGCCGTCGGTGTTGACCACCACCACCGCCACCAGCGTGCCCCGCAGCGTCGCCGGATCGATCCAGTCGAACAGGCGATGGATGACCGGGATGCCGTTGACCTCGTTGCCGTGGACGGCGGCGGTCAGCCCAAAGACCGGCCCCGCGCGCTCGCCCTTGGCCACGAGCACGGGGACGCTCACCGGCTGACCCATGCCATCGTGGGCCAGCTGCACCATCAGCCGAGAGATCGCCCCGCTCGGCAGGACCTCGAGATCCAGCGCTTGGACGGTGCGCACGCCGGGGAAGGCCGATTGGAGCGTGTCGGGCATCGGTGCGTCCCGCGCGGAGTCGTGACGGCGTGAGGGTGCAGGACGGCTCAGCCGCCGGCAAGGGATCCGAACGCCGGCTCGGTCGCCGAGACGCAGCGGAGCAGCCCGAGGTAGCGGCCGAGGCGGGTCGCCTCGACGGGCACCGCCGTCCAGCCGTGGGCCGCGAGCACCGCCGACCACTCACCCTCGTAGGCGCGCTCGACGAAGGACAGGGCCAGCGACTGATCCCCCAGATCGACCTCGGGCACCAGCACGCGCGCGTCGAGCCCCGTGCGCACCAGCAGGCTGTTGGCCGGCGAGTAGTAGACGTAGTCCCAGTCGTCGCCGGCGTCCTCGTACTCGGCGGGCAGGTAGAGCGGCGCCACCATCGGCAGCCGCACGACGTCGAGCTCGAGCTGATCGAGGCGATCGGCCACCTCGTCGAGGAAGCGCTGCACGGCCACGGCCATCTCGGCCTCGCCCGCGACCGTGCCGCCGAGCGCCAGCGCCTCGGCCCGAATCTGCGGCACCACCACGGTCTTCTCGTCGAGCGCCATCAGGAACAGGTCGACGTGTCCGGTCAGCTCGCCGGGCAGGCGCGGCAGGACGACGATGTCGGCCACCGGCCGCTCGAACGCCTCGGCCAGCAGCGCGAGCACGGCGTCGGGGTCGCGGGGCTCGTAGCCCGCCTGCAGCAAGTGCGGCTCTTCGTGAGGCTCCGCGTTCTGCTCGAGCAGGCGCTCGGTCACGAAGATGAAGCGCCCCATCGCGACCAGGTTGCCGTTCTCGTGCAGCAGCGGCAGCGTCTCGATGTCGGGGGCCTGGCCCGTGTGCAGCTCGATGGCGGCCCGCTCGGCGTCGAGGGGCATGTACACGGCGCGGTTTGGATTCTCGGACAGGTAGCGCAGCAGCTTCAGCCGCCCGTTGGCCCGCCGCACGTAGATGGGCTGGTAGTCGCGCAGCCACACGAGCGAGCGATCCGTCGTCTCGTCCACCTCGTCGGGGGGTGGGGGCGGATCGTAGTCCTCGACGGTGTGCACGTCGCCGACGAGCTCGGTCAAGAGCTCGGGCAGCGCCTCGCTGAGCATGTCGACGCGCATATGTGTGTAGATGTGAGCGACGGGCTCGTAGTCGGGGATCGGCCCGGGCCGCGGCGCCGACGCGACCGCGAGGGCGGTGGTCGCCGCAGGGGCCGGGGCGCCGGACGCGACGGCCACGACGGCCACGGAGGGCGACACGCCCAGGGTGTTGTGAGGCCGGCAGCCGCCCACGGCAAGCCCGCCCACGACCAGCGCCGCGGCCAGCGACGAAGCCCTCGAGAACCCCAGGTGCCGCACTCCTACCTCCACCGACGCGCGCCGAGGAACCCACGGGCCCGCGCAAGGTCCGTGCCCAACCCGCGCGCGGCCCGGACCACCGATTCGCCGCGCGGGGTTGGGGCATTTCTCCGACATGGGGCGCGGTGCGGTGCGGACGACTGCCCCAGGCGCCGTTGCGCGGGGCCGGCATTCCGGTGTACACGCCGCGCATGGAGCGACGCCCGTCACTCGTACTGCTGGATGTCGCGGGCCCCGCGCGGGAGACGCTGCGGGCGACGCTCATGGGCCTGGGCGCCGACGTCCAGGTCACGGGGTCGCCCGCCGACGCGTTGCTGCTCGCCGAGCAGGCCACCGTGGATCTGGTGCTCGCCGATCTCGCCAAGGACGGCCTCGATCTGCTCGCGCGGGCCAAGAGCCTGCCGTGCCCCCCCCCCGTCGTGCTGATCAGCCGCAGCGTCACCGTCGAGTTCGCCGTCCAGGCGCTCCACGGCGGGGCCTTCGACGTCCTGCGCAGGCCCATGAACGGGCGCGTGCTGGCGACGCTGCTCCAACGCGCGACGCACCACCGGCGCGCCCAGCCCGCCAAGCTGCCCCCCCACCCCGCGACCGATGCGCCCGGCGGCTTGCTGGGGGCCTCGGACGCCATGGTCGGCCTGTACCGCATGCTGGCACGGGCGGCCCGCACCCACGCCCCGGTGCTGATCGCCGGCGAGAGCGGCACCGGCAAGGAGCTGGTCGCCCAGGCGGTGCACGCCTACTCGTCGCGCGCGCCGCGCCCGCTCATCGCGATCAACTGCGGCGGCCTGTCCGAGACGCTGCTCGAGACCGAGCTCTTCGGGCACGTGCGGGGCGCCTTCACGGGCGCTGAGCGCACGCGCAGGGGCCTGGTGGCCGAAGCCGACGGGGGTACGCTCTTCCTCGACGAGATCGGCGAGATCTCACCGCGCCTGCAAGTTCAGCTGCTGCGCGTCCTGCAGAGCGGCGAGATCCGCGCCGTGGGCAGCGACACCTTCCAGCGCGTCGACGTCCGCGTGATCGCGGCCACTCACCGCGAGCTCGACCGGCTGGTCACCGAGGGACGCTTCCGCCAGGACCTGTACTACCGGCTGAGGGTCATCGAGCTGAGGGTGCCGCCGCTCCGCGACCGGGCCGACGACATCCCGATGATGATCGAGCGCTTCCTGCAGCGCGCCGAGCGCCCGCTGACCATCGACGAGGACGCGCTCGCCCTGCTGCTGGGCTGGTCCTGGCCGGGCAACGTGCGCGAGCTCGAGAACGTGATCGCCCAGGCGGTCGCGCTGACGCCGGGTCCAACGATCACCGCCGCCGATCTGCCCTTGGAGCTGCGCGGCGACGACGCCCCGACCACCACGCCGGGCGGCGTGCTGACGCTGGCCGAGCACGAGCGGGACTACGCCCAGCGCGTGCTGCGCCGGTGCGGCGGCAACAAGTCGCGCGCCGCCCGCCTCCTGGACATCGATCGCAAGACGCTGCAGCGCATCGTGGCGCGAGCGGCCGAGACGAACTGAAGTCTTCGACGGAGTCAGGCGGCGACCGAGATCGATGCGCCCGAGACGGCGGCGGCCTGGGCCAGGCCCCGCGCGTCATAGGTGGCCTGCCGGTTGACGCGC
>CALBMW010000411.1 GCA_937896275.1 uncultured Myxococcales bacterium | reverse complement strand
CCGCCGTCGCCGCCCTGGCCGGGCTGGCCTCCGCCGCCGCCTTGGCCCCCGGCACCGTCGGAGCCCATGTCCGCGCCGCCGCCGGCGCCACCCTCCGAGCCGCCGTCGTCACAGCCCCACATCATCGTCGCGAGCAGGCAAGCTGCCATCGTTGTGCGCAAGGTGAGCTTCAAGTGTTCTTCTCCTGAGATTCAGCCGGCGACCCCCCGTCGCCGCGGGCATTACAGCCGCACGGCGGCGTTCGAGGCAACGGCCGCGGGTCAGAAAGACCCGACCGAGGAGCCGGGTGGTCGTGTCGGAGCTGAGATCACGTGGCGCAACGCGGGGTCCCACCGTCGCGCCTACCGCCCCAGCAGATCCTCGTCCCGCTCGGACCACAGCAGCACCTGGAACTCGGCGGCCACCACCACGCCCAGCTCGCCGGTGGCCGCCGAGGTCTCGCTGAACTCGGCCAGCTCGGCGCTCGGATCCCACTTGCTGATGAGCAGCGGCACCGGCGTCTGCAGGTGCTCGCCGGTGAGCGACGAGGTGCCGTGATCCGCCGTCACCACCACCCGCAGCGGGTGCGCGTGCACGCGCTCGTCATCGAGCAGCCGGCCCAGCGCCGCGTCGATCTGGCTGATGAAGTCTCTCTTCTCGATCGGCCGCCGATCGTGGGCCGCGATGTCGGTGCCCTTCAGGTGCACCGCCACCAGCTCGTGATCGGCCAGCAGGCGCCGCGCGTGGGCGAACTTGTGGTCGAGATCCGTGTCCAGGTTGCCCGTCATCCGGCCCGACGACACCGGCGTCAGCCCGGCCGCGCGCCCCACGCCGAGGGCCGTCGGGCACCCCGACACGATGGCCGAGCGCCGCGACGTCCGGGTCACCAACGACAGCGCCGAGGCCGCGCCCGCCCCACGCGTGATGATCGCGTTGGCCGGGTGCAGCCCGCGCGCCGCCCGCTCGGCGTTGTGCGGGTGCCGCTGCAGCTGGCGATGCGCCGCCCGCAGCAGGTGTGCCAGCGCCTCGCCGGTGCGCGCGGCCTCGGGCGAGCCGTCTGTGGGTTCCGCGGGCAAGGCGCGGCCCAGCGTGGCGGTCGCGCCGGGATCGGTGTCGCTGATCTGGTCGCTCAGCCCCTGCCCCGTCAGCATCACCACCACCCGGTGCTCGTGCCCGGCGAAGATGTGCCCCGTCACGCCGCCCGGCAGCGGCACGTCCTTCAGCCCGACCAGCAGATCGGCCACGCCCGTGCGGATGCGCCCCGCCCGCCGATCGATGATCACCCCGTCGTCGCCCACCGTCGCCATGTTGCCGCGCAACAGGATGCTGTTGGGCGTCACCGGCAGCCCGGCGCCGAGGGCCTCGAGCACGCCGCGGCCCAGCTTCGGCCGCGTCCCCGCGTCCCACAACAGCGTCTCGAGCCCGACGTCGGTGTGCGCCGTCTCGCCCTCGGGCGTCGTGTCGAGCAAGCCCTGCGCCCCAGCCCCCGCCAGGCGCGACAGCACGGGCACGTGGGCCGCGGCCAGCGGCGTCAGCCCGGCCAGCGCGGGGCTCGGCTCGTCGGCGAGCCCGTCGAGCACCACCATCAGCGTGCGCAGCGCCGTGGGCGGCTCCGCCCGCTCGCGCACCCGCGGCGGCGCCACCCCCCCCACGTCGAGCGGGATCACGCGGCTCAGGTACTCCACCGCCGCGGTGATGGTGTTCGGCAAGTCGCTGTTCTCGATGACGTAGGCGTCGTGCTCCTCGACCAGCCGCAGGATGTCGTCGTGAATCCAGCGCACCGACTGGAAGGCGTCGAGGTAGGTGTCGGACGCTCGATCGGGCTGGTTGCGCGCTCGCTCGGGGAAGCGCTTCTTGTGCTTCTTGCGGCTCTGCACCGACAGCACGAAGCCCGCCATGTGCAGGTCGTCACCCGCCGGCAGCAGTTGGGTATAGGGCGGCAGCAGGTGCGTGCCCTCGATGATCATGTGGGTCTGCTCGCGCAGGGCGCGTCGGATCGCCGCGCGCACGCCCACCGCCACCTGGGCCGCCTGCTGCCGAAAGCCGGCCAGCACGCGCTCGCGCGGGTCCGACAGCACCTGCCGACCCTGGATGATGCCGCGGAAGGAGTGATCGTGCAGGCCGGGCACCACCTCGGGCGACAGCACGGTCCGCATCGTCTCGCGGATCATGTCGGTGCTGGTCACCTTGCGGATGCCCAGGCGGTAGGCCAGCTCCGTGGCCAGGCTGGACTTGCCCGTGCCGACGGCGCCGCCGATGAGCAGGATGACCGGGCGCTCCAGGTACCGGATCACCGTCGTCACGCGGTAGCGGCGCGCGTGCCCGGGGCCGTAACGCTCGCTGAGCAGCCGCTCGACCATCTCGTCGATCACGCGCTCGGGGATCTCGGGCTCCGAGAGGCGCGTCACGTCGATGGCCACCTGTTCGACGATGACCATGGCGTCCTTCACCGAGAGGCCGGTGGCGACCATCCGTCGCACCAGGACGCCCCGCGAGAAGGGGAAGACGCCCGCCTCGCCGCGCACCTGCTTGGCGGGCGGCGGCGGCGGCGGCGGCGCGGGCCGCTTGAAGCCGAAGCGCTCCTCGAGCAGCGCGTAGAGCTCGGCCTCGAGCTGGTCGGTGGTGATCTCGCCACGACCCAGCAGGCGCAGCCGCAGCCCCTCGCTGGCCAGGAGCGCGTGATCCATGTCCAGGCCCATCTGCAGGACCGTGCCCGTCACCATGCCGCGGCGAAAGCGATAGCTGCCGTGGCGACTGACGACGAGGGGCGGCTTTCCGGGGGTCTTTTTGGCCATCGGCCGTGAAGCGTAGCGCGCCGGCGCGCGCCGAGCACGCGGACCGTTGCGCGGAGTTCACGGGGCTGTCACAAAGCGCGCGCAGGATGCGCATCGACGGCCCACCGCGCGCCCGGCCGGACGCGCTTCGGACGCCGCCCACTGACCGCCCACTGACTGGGAGTCTCGTCTTGAAGAACCTCATCGCCCTCAGCGCGGCCCTCGGGCTGCTCGCCGCCTGCTCCCGCACCGACCGCTCGGGCGCGTCGGGCGGGCACGCGGTCATCCAGAACAAGGGCTCGGACACCCTGGTCAACGTGGCCCAGGCCTGGGCCGAGGCCTACAAGAAGGTCGACGCCAACGTGGCCATCGCGGTCACCGGCGGTGGCTCCGGGACGGGCATCGCCGCGATCATCAACGGCACGGTCGACATCGCCAACGCCAGCCGCTCGATGAAGGCCGAAGAGATCAAGACCGCCGAGGCCAAGGGCGTCCACCCCAAGGAGTTCATCGTCGGCTACGACGCCCTCGCCGTCTTCCTGCACAAGGACAACCCGATCGGCGAGGTCACGCTCGCCCAGCTCGCCAGCGTGTACGGCGAGGACGGCACCGTCACGAAGTGGAGCCAGCTCGGGGTGCAGGTGCCCGGCTGCCCCAGCGACGAGATCATCCGCGTCAGCCGCCAGAACAACTCGGGCACCTTCGTCTACTTCAAGGAGGCCGTGCTCGGCGAAGGCAAGGACTACAAGCTCGGCTCGCGCGACATGCACGGCTCGAAGGACGTCGCCGATCTGGTCTCCAAGACCCCCTGCGCCATCGGCTACAGCGGCCTGGCCTACGCCACCCCGGCGCTCAAGGTGCCCTGCGTGAAGAAGGCCGACGACGCCGCGTGCGTGCCCCCGACCATCGCCTCCGCGGTCGATCGCAGCTACCCGATCGCGCGCCCGCTGTTCATGTACACCAACGGCGAGCCCACCGGCGCCACCAAGGGCTACCTGGACTGGATCCTCAGCGACGTGGGGCAGTGCATCATGGTCAACAAGGGTTATGCTCCCGCCCGCCCGGTGAAGTGCGACGGCTGAAACGGACTGAAGCGGACTGAAGCGGCCTCGCGGGAGAGACCATGAGCATCTACGAGCAGCGCCTCGACGCCGACAAGAAAGAGATTCGCGATCGCATCGCCGAGGTCGGACGGCGCGTCGAGCAGGCGATGGTCGACGCGGTCCACGCCCTGCTCACGCGCGACGAGCCCCAGGCCTACGCGACCATGTTGGGTGATCTGCCCATCAACCGCGAGGTGCGGGCCATCGACAAGCTGTGCCACGGCTTCGTGGCCCGCCACCTGCCCTCGGCCGGCCACCTGCGCTTCATCTCGTCGGTGCTGCGCATGAACATCGCGCTGGAGCGCGTCGGCGACTACGCCGTCACCATCTGCCGCGAGTCGGTGCACCTGAAGTCCCCGCCCCCGCCCGATCTCGAGGGCCACATCCGCGGCCTGGCCGACGAGGCCATCACCTACCTGCGGCAGGCGGTCCGTGCCTTCGTGCAGGGCGACGCCGACCTGGCCCGCGAGACCAAGGCCGCCGCGCGCACCTTCGCGCGCCGCTATGACGAGGTGCACCGCGCCCTGCTCGACTCGGAGGGCAAGCGCGCGCTGAGCGACGAGCTGGCCCTGTTCGCCATCTTCAACAAGCTCGACCGCGTGGCCGATCAGGCCAAGAACATCTGCGAAGAGACCGTCTTCGCGGTCACCGGCGAGGCCAAGGCCCCCAAGGTCTACCGCGTGCTCTTCGTCGACTCGCGGGACACCCTGCTCGGGCCGCTGGCCCAGGCCATCGCCCGCAAGGCATTCCCCGAGAGCGGTCGCTACGAGAGCCAGGGCTTCGCGCCGGGCGAGGCCATCGCCCCCGAGGCCATCGCCACCGCCGCCGATCTGGGCCTCGACCTCACCGGCGTCACCCCCGAGCGGCTCGTGCCTGGTCCCGCGGCGCTGGACGTCTACCACGTCATCGTGGGCCTCGTGCCCGGGGCCGGCCGCCACCTCGGCGAGCGCCCCTTCCAGTGCGTCTTCCTCGAGTGGGACCTGCCCAAGCTCCCCGAGCAGGGCCCCCTCGAGCCCGCCCTGCGCGCGGTCTGCCAGCAGCTGTCGGGGCACATCCACGACCTGATGGTCACCCTGCGCGGCGATCAGGCCCGCTGAGCCGATGAGCGCCCCGCCCCCCCACCCCGACACCGCCGCGCTCGATCGGCGCGATCTGGCCTGGTACGTCGACAAGCTGGTGGCGGTGCTGGTCTTCGTCGGCGGCGTCTCGGCCGTCGTGTTCATCGTCGGCATCTTCGCCTTCGTCACCCACGAGGGCTGGGGCTTCGTGAGCGAGCACTTCTCGCTGCGCGGGTTCTTCGGCAGCATCCGCTGGGCGCCGACCTCGACGAGCAACCCCACCTACGGCGCGCTGGCGCTCATCGCGGGCACCGCGTCGGTGACCGGGCTGGCGATGCTGGTCGCGGTGCCCTTCTCGCTGGGGGCCGCCATCTACATCGCCGAGTTCGCCACCGGGCGCACGCGCGAGGTGCTCAAGGTGCTCGTCGAGATGCTCGCCGCCATCCCGTCGGTGGTGTGGGGCTTCATCGGCCTGTCGGTCATGAACCCGCTCATCATCGACGTCTTCAACGTGCCCATCGGCCTGTGCGTGCTCAACTCGGGGCTCATCTTGGGGCTGATGGCCGCGCCCATCATGACCACCATCGCCGAGGACGCGCTCAAGGCGGTGCCCGACACCTACCGCGAGGCGGCCGAGGCGCTCGGCGCGACCCGGTGGCAGGTCACACGCAGGGTGGTGCTGCCCGCCGCACGCCAGGGCCTGCTGGCGGCCGTGCTGTTGGGGGTGGGCCGCGGCTTCGGCGAGACGATGGCGGTGCTCATGGCCAGCGGCCACGCCATCAACCTGCCGACGAGCCCCTTCGACTCGGTGCGCGCGCTCACCGCCACCATCGCGGCCGAGTTGGGCGAAACCGCAGTCGGATCAACGCATTACCAGGCGCTGTTCGCGCTCGGCATCTTCCTCTTCGTGGTCACCTTCGTCATCAACCTCTCCGCCGATCTCATCGTGCGGGGCATTCGCAAGACCTGAGGGCCAGTGTTCGAGGCCACCGATCTCAACCGCCGCGACGCGCGCACCCAGCGCCTGGTGCGGGCGCTGTTCCTGCTGATGACGGTGCTCCTCGCCGCCCCCGTCCTGCTCATCCTCGGCGTGCTGCTGGTCAAGGGCGGCACGATGCTGTCCTGGGACTTCCTCTTCACCGAGCCCACCAACGGCATGACCGCGGGCGGCGTGCTGCCGGCCCTGGTGGGCACCGTCTGGCTCGTCGCCATCGCCCTGCTGGCCTCGGTGCCGGTCGGCGTGGCGGCCGCCGTGTACCTCAGCGAGTACGCGCCCGACAACGTGCTCACGCGGGTGATCAACCTGGCCATCATCAACCTGGCCGGCGTGCCCTCCATCGTGCACGCGCTGTTCGGCCTGGGCGCCTTCGTGATCTTCTTCGGCTTCGGCACGAGCATCCTCGCGGCGAGCCTGACGCTGGCGATCATGACGCTGCCGGTGGTCATCGTGGCGACGCGCGAGGCCTTGCAGGCCGTGCCCCACGCCTTCCGCGAGGCCTGCTGGAACATGGGCGCGACGCGCTGGCAGACCATCTGGCGGGTCGTCCTGCCCAACGCGGTCAGCGGCATCCTGACCGGGGTGATCCTCGAGGTCTCGCGCACGGCCGGCGAGACGGCGCCCATCATGTTCACCGGGGCGGCGTTCTTCCTGCCGTTCCTGCCGGCCTCGGTCTTCGATCAGACCATGGCCATGTCACTGCACCTTTTCGTGATCGCGACCCAGGTGCCCGACGTGCCCGAGGCCCTGCCCTACGGCGTGGCGCTGGTGCTCATCGGGATGGTCCTCGCAATGAACGCGCTGTCGATCGGCCTGCGCACGTGGCTGCGCCAAAAGAAGAAGTGGTGAGCGACGCCGAGATCGCGGTCCGCGATCTGACCATCCGCTACGGCCAGCACGTGGCCCTGAAGGGTGCCTCGTTCGAGGTGCGGCCCCACGAGATCTTCGGGATCATCGGCCCCGCCAACAGCGGCAAGACCAGCTTCCTCAAGGTGCTCAACCGGATGGACACCTTCACCGCCGGCATGCACTTCGAGGGGCAGGTCGAGGTGGGCGGTCGCGACGTCCGCGCGTGGCGCAACCTGTACGCGCTGCGCCGACAGATCGGCGTGGTGTTCCCGCTGCCGGTGGGGCTGCCGCTCTCGGTCTATGACAACGTGGCCTTCGCGCCGCGCTTGGCGGGCGTGCGCGCCAAGGCCGACCTGAACGTCATCGTCGAGGGCTGCCTGCGCCGCGCCGCCCTGTGGGACGAGGTCAAGGACCGGCTCAACGCCCTGGGCAGCCTCTTGTCGGGCGGGCAGCAGCAGCGCCTGACCATCGCCCGCGCGCTGTCCCAGAAGCCGCGCATCCTGCTGCTCGACGAGTTCTCGATCGCCGTCGATCCGGTGACGACGATGCGCATCGAGGCCGTGCTGAGCGAGCTCAAGGCCGAGATGACCATCGTGCTGGTGACCAACCTGGTGCAGCAGGCGCGGCGGCTGGCCGATCGCACCGCCTTCTTCCTGATGGGCGAGTGCGTGACCGTCGCGCCGACCGAGCAGTTCTTCCTGCGCGACGCCGATCTCGATCCGCGCGCTCGCGACTACGTGGAGGGCCGCTTTGGTTGAGCCGACGCCCGCGGTGCCTGCGGCGGCCGCCGAGCCCGCGGCCCGCTTCACCGGATTCAGCTTGTGGTACGGCACCTTCCAGGCGCTCTACGGCGTCGACCTGCAGGTCGAGGCCGGCCGCATCACGAGCCTGATCGGCCCGTCGGGCTGTGGCAAGTCGACGCTCTTGCGCAGCGTCAACCGCATCAACGAGCGCCTCGGCTACGTGCGGACCGAGGGCGCGGTCGCGGTGCACGGCGTGGACGTCTACGCGGCGCAGAACGCCCTGGTGCAAGTGCGCAAGCAGGTGGGCATGGTGTTCCAGCGCCCCAACGTGCTGCCCCTGTCGATCCGGGACAACGTGATCTTCGGTCACCGCCTGCACAGCCGCGGCGCGGGCCGCACCACGCGGGCGGACGAGGACGCGATCGTCGAGGGCGCGCTGCGCCAGGTCCTCTTGTGGGACGACGTCAAGGACCGCCTGAACCGCAGGGCCGCCGGCCTGTCGCTCGAGCAGCAGCAGAAGCTGTGCATCGCGCGCCTGTTGCCGGTGAAGCCCCGGCTCCTGTTGATGGACGAGCCCTGCTCAGCCCTCGATCCGAAGGGCACCGAGGCGGTCGAGGAGCTCATCTGGGAGCTTCGAGGCGAGTACACGATCCTGCTCGTCACCCACAACATGGCCCAGGCGCGGCGCGCCAGCGAGTCGTGCGTCTTCATGCTGCTCGGCAAGATGATCGAGCACACCCCCACCGACGAGATGTTCGTCACGCCGCAGCGCCAGGAGACGGCGGACTACATCGAGGGTCGGTACGGCTGACGGGCCGCTCGGGGCTGGCACGGGGCGCGGCGCCCGACCGGCATGCGCTCACAGGTCGAAGGGCAACGTCACCCTCAGCGGGTCACCGTCGAAGGACGGGAAGCGGAAGCTGCGCACCCGTGCCTCGACGCAGGCGCCGGCCCGGGTCCCGTGCGCCGAGGGCGTGACGGTGCGCACCGCCTGGACCACGCCCGATGGCCCGATCGTCAACTCGACGGTGATGGGGCCCGCCCAGGGCACGGGCCTGCAGGTCAGCATCCCGGGCGTGTTGCGGCGCACGACGCGCAGGATCTCCATCCGCGTCAGGCGGGAGCCCACGACCGGCGCGGGCGTCACCGTGCGGCCGCCGCGCGCGCCGGTCGGCGCCCCGTCCAGCGCCGACAGCAGGTCATCGGCCTCGTCCGACCCGCCGCCGTAAGGGTTGGCCAGGGCCGAGGGCGGCGGGACCGCGGTCACGGAGGTCACCGCGACGGACGTCGCAACGGACGTCGCGGCGGCCGGCGGCCCGGGGGGGGGCGCGTCCTCGAGAGGCTGCGGCGCGGGCGCCGCGCCACCGCGCGCGCGGCTCCCCGTCTCCCGAGGGACGCCTCCCACAAGCTGCCGAG
>CALBMW010000410.1 GCA_937896275.1 uncultured Myxococcales bacterium | reverse complement strand
TCTCACCGCGCCGGCTGACGTTGCGGTGGAGGGCCATGAGGTTGAGCACGATGCGTTGCAGCAGCGCGGCCAGAACGCGCGGTCGCGGTCGCATCACCTGCGCCGTCGCCCGCGCACCCCGATCCGCCTCGCCTCGCGCGCTTGCTCGTTCCGCCGGGCGCAGCCGTCCACGCACGTCGCGCGATTCGAGTCATCGCCGCGCTCGCAGAAGGTGCCCAGGCTCAGGGGCGTCGCGACCACGCTCTCGACGAGATCCGCGAGCGCATCGCAACGCTCCGCGACCGGCTGATCGAGCGTCGAGGCGAAGCCGTTCAGGCTGCCGCTGCGAACGGTGCTGCGAACGGTGCTGCGACACCCCAACTCGTAGAAGCTGATCAGGTCGTCGCCCAGGAGGGCGGCGCGCGGGCAGGCGGCGACCACGCAGCCGGCCAGCGTGGCGCCGTAGTCGTGGCAGGTCTGGGCCACGACGCGGTCCTGGCAGGCGCCTGCGACGCAAAGTTCGGCCGCATCGCAGCCGCAGTCCGCCGGGCAGCTGTCGCCGCAGCGCGCGGCCCGCCAGAAGTGCGGCCCGCCAGAAGTGCCAGGCACTTCTTTCGGCCAGAAGTGCCTTTCGGCCAGAAGTGCCAGGCACTTCTTTCGGGCACTTCTTCCGGCCGACCGGCCCTGCTGCGGCCGCCAGAAGTGCCTGGCACTCTTTCGGGCACTTCTTCCGGCCGACCGGCCCGGTGGTCGGGACGGTGCGCCGGGTGCGGGTGCGGTGACGCGCCTAGTTCCGTTCTGCCGGGCGGGGCTGCTGCCGCGCGCCCGGTTGGGGGAGTCGAGGCTCGCCACTTGACACTTGGCGTGAGCGACGCGGTCCGCTGCGCCGGCGTGGCGTCCCAAGTGTCAAGTGACGAGTCTCGACCCCCGACGGAGACGGTCGGGGCCGCGCCCGCGCCGAGGCTGGGCGCTTGGCCGCGGCCTGAGCGTGTGAGCCGCCAGAAGTGCCTGGCACTCTGGCGGGCACTTCTTCCGGCCGACCGGCCCGGTGGTCGGGACGGTGCGCCGGGTGCGGGTGCGGTGACGCGCCTAGTTCCGTTCTGCCGGGCGGGGCTGCTGCCGCGCGCCCGGTTGGGGGAGTCGAGGCTCGCCACTTGACACTTGGCGTGAGCGACGCGGTCCGCTGCGCCGGCGTGGCGTCCCAAGTGTCAAGTGACGAGTCTCGACCCCCGACGGAGACGGTCGGGGCCGCGCCCGCGCCGAGGCTGGGCGCTTGGCCGCGGCCTGAGCGTGTGAGCCGGTACACGTGGCTGCCGGTGCACCTGGCTGAACCATCCTGGATTCCAGGCGAGCACGACGAGCCGTCGTGAGCGCTTGGGCAGTGGGCACTTCCCTTGGGACCGGTACACGTGGCTGCAACCTGTCCCGGCTGCAACCTGTCCCGGATCAGTTTCCGAGCGGCGGGCTCAGGTGCATCGCGGCTGCCGGGCGCCCTCGGGATTTCCCCTTGACGCGCGCCGCCCTTTCATTAAGTTAGCGTTCACTAACTTAATGAAAGGCCACGCTCATGGACGCCACTGACCCACCTCGCCGACGCCTGAGCGCCGCCGCGCGCCGCGATCAGATCGTCCGCGTGGTCCTCGAGCTCATCGCGCAGGAGGGCGCCGCGCGCCTGACGGCGGTGCGCATCGGGCGGGCGATGGGCATCAGCGACGCGGCGCTCTTCAAGCACTTCCCCAACATGGCGGCAATCGTCCGGGCGGCCATCGACGCCTTCGGGGCCCTGCTGCAGGGCAGCCTGGAGCGTCCCGAGGCGCGCCCCGTCGAACGCCTGCGCGCCTTCTTCCTCCACCGCCTTCATCTGGTCCAGCGGCACCCGGAGGTGCTCCGGCTGGCCTTCGACGAGCGCTTGGCGGACGCAGCGGACGTGCAGGGCGCCGCCCTGGTTCGAGGCCACGTCGATCGCTCGCGCGGCTTCATCCTGGAGTGTCTGCGCCAAGGTCGGGACGCCGGTGAAATCCGCGCCGACGTCTCGGCCTCGGGGCTGCTGTGGACCGTGACCGGCCACATGCGGGGGGCCGCTCTGGCCCACCCACCCGACGCCACCCCACCTCGCGCCCAGGCGGTCTGGGACGACCTCTTTACGCTGCTCCGCGCCCCCACGGGGGGCCCCCCGTCGAAAGAAGGTGCCTCATGAAGACGAAGATCCTGCCCGCGAGCCTGCTCGCCCTCCTGTTGTCCGCTGGCGCCGCGCTGGCTTGCCCCACCCACGCCATCCCCCTGCCCACCGAGGCCGGCGCGGGGGCCGGCAAGCACTCCAATGTCCTGCTGGACACGCCCTTCGTGAAGCTGGTGTCGATCACCCTGCACGCCGGCACCGTGCTGCCCGATCACAAGGCGGACGCGGCGGTGACGCTCCAGGCGTTGGCGGGCAGCGGCGTCGTCGTCGTGGACGGCGAGAAGACCGCGCTGTCCCCGGGCCAGATGATGTTGCTGGCCCCCGGGGCGATGCACTCGGTCACCCCGGACGGCCAGGGCGACCTCGTGATCCTGGTCCACTACCTCAAGGGAGGGCCCGCCGGCGGCGCCTCGCACGCCTGCCCGGCCTGCGCGGGCCGGCACCAGGGCGCGGGGGAGGCCCATCGGACCGAGTGAAGGAGGTCCTCGCCGCGCCTCAGCGGGCGGGGCAAGGTGAGGTCGGCGCCGCCATCGGGGGCGCCGGCAGGGCCGGCCCGGAGAGGTGCGGCCCGGAGAGGTGCCAGGCACCTCTTTCCGGCAGGAGAGGTGCCTGGCACCTCTTTCCTGCACCTCTTTCCGCACGGGCACCTCTTTCCGCACGGCGTGCTTCGACGTTGGGCGCGGACGTCGTCCGAGCGGATGGGGGTGCGGGGCCGCCGACGGCGGGTGTGCCGGCGGGCGCTGCCGGAGAAGTGCCGGGCACCTCTTTCGGCCGGAGAAGTGCCGGGCACCTCTTTCGGTGCACCGGGCACCTCTTTCGGTGCACCTCTTTCGGGGCAGGGCACATCTTTCGGGGCACCTCTTTCGGGGCAGGGCCTGCCGGCGCGCCCCGGACCGTCCGCACACCCTGCCCTGAAGAGGTGCCCCGCAGAGGTGTGCGGCAAACCAGGGCACAACTACAAGCCGCCCGCGACCCCGGCCCGCTCCTCCTCGGGATGGGCCCACCGCCCCGCCCTCAACAATAGGCGTCCGCCAGCACCCTCACGATGCGCTCGGCCGCGTGGCCATCACCGTAGGGGTTGGTCGCGCCCCGCATCGCCGCGCGCGCGGCGGGATCGTCCAGCAGCCGCCGCGCCTCGGCCAGCACCCGCGCGGGGTCCGTCCCGCAGAGCCGGGCCACGCCGGCCGCGATGCCCTCGGGCCTCTCCGTCGTGTCGCGCAACACCAGGATGGGCAGGCCGATCGACGGCCCCTCCTCCTGCACGCCGCCCGAGTCGGTCAGCGCGATGGTCGCGCGCTTCATCAGCGCGATGAACTCGCCGTAGCCCACCGGCGCCAGCAGCCTCGCGTTGGGCAGGTCGCCGAGCACCTCGTGGGCCGGACCGAGCACGTTGGGGTTGGGGTGCACCGGATAGACGACCGTCAGCTCGGGTCGCTCGACGCAGAGCGTGCGCAGGGCGCCGAGCAGGCCGCGCAGCGGGGCGCCGAAGTTCTCGCGGCGATGCATCGTGACCAGCACGACGGGGCCGTCGCCGGGCAGGGGCACCGGCAGCGGCAAGTCGCGCGTCACGATCTGCTGCAGCGCGTCCACGACGGTGTTGCCGGTGACATGGATGCGGACGTCGGGCACGCCCTCGCGGCGCAGGTTCTCGGCGGACTCCCTCGTGGGCGCGAAGTGGTGCGCGGTCAGCACCGAGGCCAGGCGACGATTGCCCTCCTCGGGGAAGGGGCTGAACAGATCGTCCGTGCGCAGCCCGGCCTCGACGTGGCCCACCGGAATGCGCCGGTAGTAGCAGGCCAGCGCCGTGACCAGCACCGTCGTCGTGTCGCCCTGCGTGAGCACAACGGTCGGCGCCTCGTCGGCCAGCACGGCGTCGACGCCGCGCATCAGGCGCGCGGTGAGCTCGGGCAGCGTCTGGCCCGCCTGCATCACCGCGAGGTCACGGTCGGCGCGCAGATCGAAGAAGGTGGCCATCTGGTCGAGCAGCTCACGGTGCTGCCCGGTGAACACCAGCCGCACCGCGAAGCCGCCGTGCGCCTCGAGAGCGCGCACGACCGGCGCCAGCTTGATGGCCTCGGGCCGAGTGCCGACGGTGACGAGCACCTTGGGGATCATGCCTGCACCTCCTCGTCGCTCAGGTAGATGCGCTGCAGCGCGCTCACGAAGCCGATCAGGATGTAGGGGAACCACGTCCAGCACTGCGAGAGGAAGAAGGCCGAGACGAGCACGCCCGTGAGGTTCGCCTGCTGAGACTCCAACACCGCCGCCTCGAGCCCCTCGTAGGCCGGCGGCCCGCGGCTGAGCGCCTGCAGCCGCCCGGCACCCTTCCAGGTCAGCCACAGCAGCATGAACAGGGGCACCGCCCCCATCAGGCCGGTCTCGGCCAGCGCCTTCAGGTAGGTGTTGTGCGTCTCCTTGGGGCGCCGGTCCCAGGCCTCGGGCGGCGCGAAGTTGGGGTACTGCCAGGCGAACATGTCGATGCCCACGCCCCAGACGGGGTTGGACTTGAACATCTGCCCCGCCGCCTTCCACGCGTCCAGGCGACCCTGGGCCGAGGCGTCGATGCCGTTGTCCGACACGGTCGCGCGGCTGCTCAGGCCCGCCGCCGCGAGGAACACGCCCCCCACGCCGAGCACCAGCGTCAGCACCAGCGCCTTGTTTTGCACGCGGTCCTTCAGCAGCACATAGGAGGCCGCCACCAGCCCGAGCATGCCCCCGCGCGACTGGGTGGCGACCAGCCCCGCGACGTGCAGGAAGAGCAGACCGAAGAAGAAGAGCCGCGCGAGCCCGTGGCTGCGTCGCCACGCCGAGTAGCAGAAGGGGATGGTCATCAGCAGGGTGAGGGCCAGGTCGTTGGGGTCGCCCAGGATGCCGACGAAGGCCGCCCGGCTGCCCTCGATGTCGGCCGTGCCCGCGAGCTTCGCGGCGAACGCGAAGTAGCCGAGGTATCCGGTGCACAGCGCCACCGCGACCTGAAAGATGCTGGCGCGCCGGGGCGAGTCGACGAGGTTGAGGATGAGCACGTACAGGATGGCGAGCTTGACGAAGACGTCCTTGTAGAAAGCGATGCTCCAGCCGCGCCCGGTGCCCAGCACGGCCGACACCAGGGCACCGAGCGCGAGCAGGAGAAACCAGTGCTGCTGCCGCACGTCCGCGATCGATGCGTCCCTGCGGATGACCTTGCCGGCGACGAAGAGCCCCATCGCGCCGACCGCCGCCAGGCGGGCGAGTTGGAGCGGTCGCAGGGCCGGGTAGAAGTCGTGGGGACGGGTGAGCAGCACCGCCAGGAAGAGCAGCAGAAGGCCGAAGGGGTGTGTCGCCCCGAAGACCGCCACGCCGACGCCCACCACCAAGGCCAGCGGGGCGAGCGGGTGGATCTCGGCCACGGTCCAGCCCAGGCCCACGGCGACCGCCGCCAGCACCACAGCCCCGAGGGTGCGGGCCACGAGGGGCGCGCGGGACGCCGCGAGGATCGGAGCCATGAGCGGGTCAGCCGGCCAGGGTGCCCAGCACCTGGACACCCGCCGTGGCCTGCGCCTCTTCCTGCGTGCGGACGCTGCGATCGAGCAGCTCGAGCAGGACCACGAGGCCCAGCCCGAAGAAGAAGCCCCCCAGGATCGAGCCGATGGCCACGAACAGCATGCTCGACTTGCCCGCGACGCTGGGGCGCGTGTTCAGCTCGACGATGCGAATGTCGGTGCCCTTGCCGCCGCCCACGAGCTCACGCGTGACGACCGCGTCCTCGTAGCGCTCGAGCAGGTTGCCCAGGGACTTCGACTTGGCGTCGTAGGTGCGATCGAGCTGGTTGACCGTCTGCTCGTAGCTGGCGAAGGACTTGAGCTCCTCGGTGGACTGCTCGTACTGCTCCTGCAGGAAGCGGACGGTCTCGCGCGCGCCCTCGGCCTCGGTCAGCGCCTCGCCATAGTCCGGCAACTTTCCGCGCGAAAGGTAGCGGCGGACCTCCTCGCGATCGCCCACCACCCCCTTGAGGGCGGCCTCCAAGGACCGCACCCGTTGGGCCTGGCCTTGGACCTGCGGGTGCTGGTCGGTGAAGTCCTTGCGTAGCTCGCGCAGCCGCGACCGCGCCTGCGAGAGCTGGGACTGGGCCTTGCTCTCGGCCGGGCTGTACTGGCTGAGGCGATCCTCGATCGTGCGCAGCGTGCGCTCGACGGCGACCTTCACGGCCTCGGCGTCGAGCAGCTTCTTGCTGAGCTCCGCGTGGCGGACCACCTTGAGCTTGCGCACCTCGGGCAGGTAGTTGGCGTTCTCTTTCTTGAAGGCGCGTATCTGCGACTCGATGCTCGACAGCTCCTCCTTGACGCGATCGAGCTGCGGCTCGAGGAACCTGACCGTCTTGTCGAGGGCCTCGCGCTGGGGTCGGAGCGTCTCTTCGATGAGCGCCTGGGTCAGGAACTGCAGGCCGCTGGCCAACTTCTCGGCGGAGCGCCCGTTCAGGCCCACCCGGATGAGGCCGCCACCCTCGCCGAAGACCTCGATGGCATCGCGAAAGGCCACGAACTTGCCGTACGCCGCCTCCTCGGCGGTGCGGTCGTCGATCTCGCCCATGCGCCGCAGCACGCGCTCCACGGTCTGGCGGCTGCGCAGCATGCTGGTGATCTCCGGCAGGCGTCTGTTGACCGGCAAATCGCTGAGGAGGTCGCGCAGCACCGGGTTGATGTCGTTGTTCTCCTGCACCAGGATCACCGCCGACACCTTCAGCTTGGGCCCCACCACGTAGCGCGTCAGGAGCGCCGCCGTGGGCACGAACAGCAGCGGCACCAACACCACCAGCCACCGCTTGCGCAGCGCGTCGATGAGCAGCTCGGGATCCACGCGCCGGACCTTGGCCTGCGTCTGGGGGACCGGGTTCGTCATGGCGCACTCCCATCGGCCGGCGTCGCGCCGCCATCGGCCGAGGAGGGCGTGCCCGCGTCGGCGCCGGCGTCCGACCGCCCGGCGCCGGTCGGTCCGGCGTCCATCCGTGCGGCGCCGACGGGGACAACGCACCGGAACCCGAGGTCGGCCGCGTAAAGCTCGATGGGCAGCTTGGTCCCACCGGTCACGCGCAGGGCGAAGGGCGGATCGTTGAAACCGCCGCCGAGCACCGCGGCGTGGCCCCCCACGACCTCCTCGGTCCACTCGCGCACGTTGCCGGCCATGTTCAGCAGGCCGAAGGGGCTGCGGCCCGTCTCGAAGGACTCGACCGGGCCCGCCTGCATCTCGCCGTCCGACAGATCCGGCGACCCGCCGCTCAGGTGCGCGCCGCCGTGGTTCGCGCGGAGCGCCGCGCGACCCACGGGCGCGGCGTCCCCCCACGGGTAGAGCCGATCGTCCGTGCCCCGCGCCCCATATCGCCACTCGGCGACACGCGGCAGCCGGCCCCCGCGCCACGCGCAGTAGGCCGAGGCCATCGCCTGCGTGACGCCGCTGACGGGCCGGTCGCCCCGATCCCACATCGTGCGCGGCACCTCGCAGGCGCCTGCGGCGACGCAGCGCCCGTAAGCCTCCTGGCTGACCTCGGTGCGCCCGATCGCGATGGCCTCGACCGCGACCGGCGGGCCCGGCGCCTCGGCGGCGAAGGTGTCTTCGCAGCGCGCCGCCTGGGCCGCCGCGGTCATGTCGAGGCGGCAGCGCGCGAGCGCCAGCACCCGCTGCCGGGGCGGCAGGCCGACCTGCACCTCGCCAGCGGGCAGGGTGACCATGCCGATGGGGGCAGCCGGAGCGCCCGCGCCCATTGGCAGCAGCGGCGTGGCGTCGAGGGCGTCCTCGGTGGGGGCGCCGTCGACGAGGCGCGCCCCACCGTCCCTCGCGTCGAACAGCGCGTCGTTCGGATCGGGCCGGCTGAGGAACAGCGCGGCGCCGACCATCCCCGCCGCCAACACGAGCATGGTGATCAGCGCCACGATCCGATCGGAGCGTCCACGCAGGGAAGCAGGGGGCCTCTCGACCGCCGCTCGCCGCTCGGTGATCCCGGCGCGGGCGTCCTCGGCGACGCCGCCCTCGCCGGGCGCGGTGTCACGCTCCACAGGCTGCGGGAGCGGACCGGTGGGCTTGCCCCGCTTGCGCCCCCGCTTGCGACGCCCAGCCTCCGGCTCGGCGGGCGGCGACGCGGCCTCGATCGCCGGCACCGTCGCGTCGTCGGCTGCCATGCCCGTGGGCTGGCCGGGCGTCCCCTGCCCGCTCAATGCGTCGCCCCGTCGCCACTGAAAGCCGCTGTCGGTGGCGGTCCCGACCGATTCGACCGAGGCGCGCGTGGCGGCCAGCCGCCCCAGGGCCGCCGCCCCACTCAGCCTCACGGTCGGCTCGTCGACGTCAGCCCCGGGCGCCGGCGTGAAGCGCCCCTCGCCTCGCCACGCGAAGGACATCGTGACCTCACCCGCGGCGTTGAGTGACGTGGGAGGGGGCGCAGCGAAACTGCGCAGGCGCTGCCGCCGGTCGACGAGGCGGGCGAGGCGGTCGCGGATTCGGCCGGCGACGGTCCAGTAGTTGGGGAAGTCGCGCTCGTTCCAGATGAGCCCCAGGGGCGGGGCACCGGCGGCGCTCAGCCAGGCCACCGCTTCGGCGAGCTCGGGCCGCGGCGTCGACCGCTTCAGCACCACGACCAGCGAGCCGCCGAAGGCCTCCATCCACGCTGGGGGCACCGAGAAGACCTCTTCGCCTTCGAGCAGCGCGGGGCCGTCGACGAGGACCACGGTGCCGGGCTCGGCCGCCGGCTCGAGGCCGCGGAGCTGCCGCCAATGAAGCACCTGATAGGGCTGGCGCGCGATGAACGACAGCTCGGTGCGCAGCATGGTGGCGAGGTGCGTCTTGCCCTCGCCGCGGCCGACCGACGTGATCAAGACGAACTGGGCGCCGCCCTTCTCGAGCGTGGCCGCGATGTTCGTGGCGAGCTGCCGACCCTTCTGGCGGGCGTATAGGCCTTGGGCGCTCAGCGTCGGCCCCTCAGCGGCCGGGACCGCGCGGCTGAAGCGTGAGCACCGCGTCGCCCTCGATCACGATCTCGAGCACGTCGACCTCGGGGTGCCAAGGGCTGACCTGCCCCCCGGGCGTCGTCGCGCGCAGCTTGTGGGGGCCGGGCTGGATGGGCAACTCGAGCTGATCGCCGAAGGTCAGCAGTCCCACGGGCTGTCCGTCGACGCTGACCTGGGCCGCGGTGTGCGTCGCGTCGAGGTGGCGTACGGTGAGCGTGGTGCCGCAGCCCAACATCCCAACGGCCGCGAGGAGCAGCAGCAGAGGGTGGAGGCGCCGACGCGTCCTCATGGTTGGGCCCCCGTTGCGCCCGCGGTGCCGCCCGCGTTCACGGCGGCCGCCTGGTTGCCGGTGTCGTCTTGGACGAGGCTGACGAAGATGACCACCGCGGCGCTGATGATGGCGACGTCGGACACGAACTTCAGCACGTTGTTCCAGGTCTCGAAGGACGGGCGGCCGACGTGGATCGTGTCGCCGGGGCGGACGTAGACCTGACCGACCAGGCCACCCTTCGACAGGAAGCGCTCGACGTCGTAGGCCGTCACCAGGCTGTAGCCGGGTCCGTTCCGCACGACCGTGACCTCGGTGAGATCGCCCTCGGCGGTCGGCCCGCCAGCGGCGCTGATGGCGTCGAGCAAGGCGAGCGGCCCGGTCACGACCTTGGTGCCGGGGCTGGTCACCCCGCCGATGACCTGAATCTGCTGGCTGAGGGGATCCACCGTCCCCTGGGGCCGGCTGGGCACGAAGACGATGGCGCCGGCGCCCCCCTTGGGGATGGTGAGCGTGTCGCCGGGACGCCCCAGCAACAGGGCGGCCAGGTTGACGATCTCGCTGCGGTCACGGGTCAGCACCCGCACGCTGGCGAGGTCGGCGTCGCCGCTGGGCCCGCCGGCCAGCCCGATGGCCGTGAGCGGCGTGAGCACGTCGGAGCGCTCGAAGAGGCCCGGGTTGCGGACCGCGCCGATGACGAACACCTTGTCCTGCAGGGCCTGCTCGTCGAGGAACGTGACGCGCGCCACGCCGCCGCCAGCGCCCGCCTGAGCGTCGTTGGCGGGCACGAACAGGGTGTCGCCGACGAGCAGCTCGGGCATTTCGGCGTGCTCGGTCAGGAACGCGCGGACGTTGACCTCGCGCTCCTTCCCGTTGCGGGCCAGCGTGACGCGGGCCAGATCGGCGCCGGCCTTGTCGACGCCTGCCGCCTGCATCGCCTCCCAGACCGTGGCGCCCGGCTCGACGCGCACCCAGCCCGGCTTGGCCACCTGCCCCGTCACGAACACGAGGTGCTTCTGGTCGATCCGCACCAGGGTCACGGCGGTGGTGTTTCGGATGAAGCGGCCCAGCGTTTCCCGGACGGCGGCCTCGGCGCTCTTGACGGTCAGCCCGGCGACCTTGATCTTGCCGTATCGGCCCAGCGGAATCTGGCCGCTGGGATCCACGTCGACCTCGATCTCGCGGGGCTGGGGATCGGGCATCACGAGGAGCAGGCGGTTGCCCAACTCGATGGGCGAGGCCGCCTCCAACGCGCCCGGCCCGGCCCAGGTCCGCGGGGCGCCGACCAGCAACGCGCCCGCCATCACCCAAGCCATCGACTTCACGGCGCCGCCTCCTGTCCGCGGTTGGCTACGTTGACCGAACCCCCGGGCCTTGTCCAGTAGTCCAAGGGCCCGTATGGAGGCCCGAATCGCACGCATGGGTCATCGAGGCCCACCTGTCAAGCCGCCCCCATCGCGCAACGTAGGGTACACCTGTGACCTGCGACTTCCCCACCTTGCGCCCGCATCGCCACCGCGGTGCGCTCACCGGACACGAGGCTGAGGTCAACGGCTGATGGATTGGGTGGTCTTCGGTGACGACTGGGGGGCGCACCCCTCGACCACGCAGCACTTGGTGCGGCACTTGCCGGACGGCGACCGGGTGGTGTGGGTGAACTCGATCGGCATGCGGGCGCCACGGCTGACGCGGTCGGACGGGGTGCGGGTCTTGGGCCGCCTGCAGGCGCGGCTCAGGCTCGGCGCGGGGGCGACGCGCGAACCACAGCGGTCGACAAATCACGCGCGTTTCCGGGTTGTTACGCCGACCGTCATCCCCTGGCACGGGTCGCCGTTGGCGCGCCTCGCCAACCGCGCGCTGATCGCACGGGCCGTCGACGACGCCCGCCGCGCGCTGAAGATGGGCGCCGTCCACGCGCTGCTGGCCAACCCGGTCGCCGCACGCTACCTCGACGCCCTGCCGGTGCGGCGCGTCGGCTACCTGCGGCTCGACGACTACCCCCACCTGCCCGGGGTCGATCCCGCGCTGGTCCGGCCGGCCGAGCAGGACCTCTACCGGCGCGCCGACGTGATCTTCGGGACGGCGCGCGCCCTGCTCCCCGCGCCGGACGCCGCGGCGGGCCGCCTGGTCTATCTGCCCCAGGGCGTCGACCAGGCGCACTTCGCGGGCCCCGCCCACCCCGTGCCGGACACGCGGGTCATCGGCTTCTTCGGGCTCATCGCCGAGTGGATCGACGGCGCGCTGGTGTCGGCCGTGGCCCGGGCGCACCCCGACTGGACCTTCGAGTTCGTGGGGCCGGTCCGCGCCGTCCCGGCCGGCCTCGCGAGCGCGCCGAACGTGGTCTTGAAGCCGGGCGTCCCCTATGCTGCGCTGCCCGCGGCGATCGCGCACTGGCGCGCAGGCTGGGTGCCCTTCGAGGTCACGACGTTGACCGAGGGCGTCAATCCCCTCAAATTGCGCGAATACCTCGCAGCGGGACTGCCGGCGGCGAGTACCGCGTTGCCGGAGGCAGTGGCGCTGAGTGAGGACGTGCACATCGTGCGGACACCCGGCGATCTGACGACGTGGCTGCGCGGCGCGGTCGCCCAAGACGACTCCACCGCCCGGGCGGCGCGCCGCGAGGGTATGCGCGCGCACGGGTGGTCCGCCCGCGCCGAGGCGCTGCGGCGAGCGATGGGAGGCGAGTCGTGACGGCGTGGCTGCTGCTCCCCCTCGGCGCGCTGCTGGTGTTCCCCCACCTGGTCTATCCGGCGTTCATGCGCGGCGTCCGGCCGCGCCCGCCGGGGCCCCGTAGCCCCTGGGGCTCGCCGCCACGCGTCAGCGTGCTCATCCCCGCCTTCAACGAAGCCGCCCACCTGGCCGCCAAGATCGAGAACACGCTGGCCCTCGATCACCCGGCCGACCGTCTCGAGATCCTGGTCTGCGACGACGGCTCGGCCGACGACGGCGCGGTCATCGTCGAAGGCTTCGCCGATCGGGGCGTGCGCCTGCTGCGCAACGCGGGCAACGAGGGCAAGCCGACGGCGCTCGCGCGGCTGGTGGCCGACGCCACCGGCCAGGTGCTGCTGTTCACCGACGCGAGCGCCATGCTGCGAAGCGACACCCTGGCGAAGCTGCTCGACGCGCTCGCCGACCCCGAGGTCGGGCTGGCGTGCGCGCGTTACCTGGTGCGCCCGCCGGCCGAGGGGGACCGCCCGACCGAGGCTGCCTATTGGGACCACGAGGCCGGCATCCGTCGCGACGAGGCCGCGCGCGACATGCTGCTGGGGGTCTCGGGCGCCGCCTACGCCCTGCGCGGCGGGCTGTGGCCGCCCCTGCCGCCCGACACGATCAACGACGACTGGGTGGTGCCCCTGCAGGTGCTGGCGGCCGGCCATCGGATCGCCTATGTGCACGAGGCCGTGGCCGGCGATCACCCCACGACGGACGCGCGCGGCCTGACCAATCGGTGGGTGCGCATCGCCTACGGCAACTACCAGATGCTGTGGCGGCACCGCGATCTGGTGCGCCGGGGCCCCCGCTTCGCCCTGCCGATGGCGCGCAAGCTGTTGCGCACGGCGGGGCCGGTGCTGCTGGTGGCCGCGGGCGGCGTGGTCGTGGTCGGCGCGGCGCTGGGCGATCCGTTGGCCTTGGGGCTGCTGGCCCTCGGCGGTGTGGGCGGCGCGCTCACGGCGATCGCTCTGCTGGCCCCGTCGACCGGCTGGGGCGCCGCGGCACCGCTGCGGGCGGCGCGCTTCGCGGCGCTGTCTCAGGCTGCCTATCTGCGGGGCGCATGGCGCTTCGTGCGGCGGCAGCGCGACGGCATCTGGCGGCGAGAGGAGGGGGCATGGCCGAACACCCCCTCGACCTGACGCGGCCGGCCCCGCTGCCTGCGCGGGTGAGGTTGGTCAAGCGCGCGCTGGACATCGTCAGCGCCTCGATCGCGCTCGTCTTGCTGTCGCCGGTGATGGTGGGCATCGCCGTGGCCATCCGCCTCGACAGCGACGGCGCGGCGATCTTCCGCCAGAAGCGGCTGCGCCCCGGGCCGAAGGGGGAGCCCGTCGAGTTCTGGATGTACAAGTTCCGCAGCATGCGCCCCCCGTCGCCCGGCGCCGGGCCGGCGTGGGCCACGTCGAGCTCGGAGCAGGAGCGGATCACGCGACTCGGCGCCCTGCTCCGCAAGCACCGGTTGGACGAGCTGCCGCAGTTCATCAACGTGCTGCTCGGCGACATGAGCCTCGTGGGGCCGAGGCCCGAGGTGCGCTTCTTCGCCGACCAACTCGACCTGCAGATCCCCGGCTACAACGACCGCCACATGGTGCTGCGTCCCGGCATCACCGGCTGGGCCCAGGTACAGGCCGGCTACGCCGGGGACGAGGTCGCCAACCGCGAGAAGCTGGTGCACGACCTCGCCTACGTCGCTCACCTGTATCGGCTGCGCACCTACCTGCGCATGGAGACCAAGGTGATCGTCCGCACCTTCCGCGTGGTGCTCACCGGACACGGCGCCAAGTAGTCGGCGTCCGGACCGGTGGCGGGGCCCGGTGGTGCCAGGTGATCCTGCCGGGTGGTGCCAGGTGATTCTGCCGGGCGCGTTGCGGGCGCTCGCGGCCACTCGATCAGCGCGTCGTCGCTTCGATGAGCTCGGCGATCTGATGGCGGGCCGCGAAGAGCTTCGCGGGCGTCGCCTCCGTGGTGCGGTCCTGGCGAGGAAACAGGGAACGCGCGATCTGCTCGGCGGTGGCCCGGTCCCCGGCCACGGCCAGGAGGTTGAGGTACTCGTAGTCCTCCATCCCCTCGCGGATGAGCTTGAAGCGCTGTGACATCACCGGGATGTGGCTCTGACCGCCGATCCGCTCCGGGGTGCCGGGGTAGAAGAGCGTGCCGTCGCCCTGACCCGAGAAGTCGCACTGATCGTCCCACGCCGTCCTGAGGTTCTGCGTCGTCGAGAAGTACAGCTCGCCGGTCATGCGGCTGGCGAACGAGAACCACTCCATTGCCCGGTTCTGGATGCCCGACGCGTCGATCATCACCGATGGGTTGCCCGTGAAGTTGCGCCCCGGCGAGGGCGAGCAGCCCGCCCCGCAACCGTGCGAAATGCAGCTCTGGTACCACCACAGCTCGCGCTTGGCGTCCTCGCCCAGCCAAGCGTCGTAGCTCTCGCGCGCGCCGTAGGGGCCGCCCGGGTACACCCAGTTCATCAGCGGCACGAGGATGTCGATGCTGCCCAGCACGCCGTTCTGGCGAGCCTGGCCCAGATCGGTGGTCACCAGCGTGCGCAGGCCCGCACGGCGGACAGGATCGCCGCGCCGTGAGATCTGCTCCCACGCGCAGCCCGCGGGCGGCTCGTCACAGGTGTAGTTGAACATGCGCACGCCCCAGCCCTTGGTCTCGAAGTGCTCCAGCCGCTGCCGGGCGGCCAGCTCGGGATCGGGCGCGTTCTGCGTGTAGACCTCGAGCGTGGTGAGCCGGGCGCCGGGCAACCGGACGAAGGGGGCGCGCCCCTCGAGGAGGGGTCCGTAGACGCCATCGAAGTGCCGCCAGTCGTCGCCGTCGGGCCAGTGGTAGACCACGGTGTCGATGCTCACGCGATGATCCAGCGCGGCCTGCGCATAGAGCAGGTTGAAGCGCTCGATGCCCGCGTCGCCGCCGCAGGCGTCGTAGCTGCCGTGGTGGGCGACGCAGGGCGCGTCCCAGCCCGTCGCGAAGGCCGACCCCAGCGTCGCGGTGCTCGGCAGGTCGAAGTCGAAGACGCGCACCGTGCCCCTGATGGCGACGGCGCCCTCGCTGGTGTCGAGCGTGAAGGTGCCCTGGTACAGGCCGCCCGGGATGCCGAGCGGCACCAGCACGTCGACCCAGATCGCCCGCCGCTGGCCCGCCGGCACCTCGAGCGGGAAGGCGTTCCGCTTCTCGCCGTAGAAGACGTCCACGTCGGGGATCAGCGGATCGGGCCACAGCCCGGGAGCGCCTTCGTCGTTCGAGGGTGTCCCGACCCGGTAGAGGCCGACGCGATGCGCCCACTGGTGATCGGGGCCGATGGCCGCTCCGCCGGGGCCAGTGAGCAGGGCGCCCGTGAAGCCGGTGACGGTCCGGCCCGAGGCGCCGCCGTCCACCACGATCTGGAAGGGCTCGAACTCGTTGCGCGCCGCCTCGATGCCCACGCTGCGGGCAGCGGGCAGGGGGGACTCGGGGCGCACCTTGTCGAGCCCGTGGGTGATCCCGATCCAGTCGGGCACGTCGCCGGGATCGGGCCGGGACGCGTCCGCGCCGCCGAGGTCGAACGCGGCCCGCGGGCCCTCGTCGATGGCGCCGTCATCACCTGGCGGTCGGGCGTCCTCGCAGCCTGGGCAGGCGTCCGCGGCGACGCCGCCGCCTCCGCTGCCGCAACCGTTGCAGGCGGCCGTCGAGGTCAGGAGCAAGGAGAGTCCGACGAGGGTGCGTGCGTTCATGGCGCGCAGTCTACCGAGCCGGGGGGGCGGCGTCGAAGCCGGGGGCAGGTCGACGGCGCCCGCCCGCAGCGCGGTCCGCCCGGTCCGCGCGGCCGGCTCCGCCGAGCC
>CALBMW010000409.1 GCA_937896275.1 uncultured Myxococcales bacterium | reverse complement strand
CCGTCTCGCGCGCGCTCGCCCGGCCGCCGCCGCGGTGGTCCCGCACACCGAAGCGGGCCTCGTAAGTGAAGTCGGCGTGCCCCGGCCGGTACAGGTCGCGCACGTCGTCGTAGGACTTCGAGATCGCGTCCTCGTTGCGCAGCATCAGCGCGATCGGCGTACCCGTGGTCCGGCCCTCGAAGAGGCCGCTGAGCACCTCGACCCGGTCACTCTCCTTGCGGGCCGTGGTGAGTTTGCTCTGCCCGGGGCGCCGCCGGTCGAGGTCGGCCTGGATCGCGTCGAGGTCGAGCGCCAGCCCCGCCGGGCAGCCCTCGACGATGGCCCCCAGCGCAACCCCGTGCGACTCGCCGAAGGTGGTGACGCGAAACAATACGCCGGTGCTGTCGCCCGCCATCAGCCGGCGTACACCCCGTCGCGCTGGGTGGCGGGATCGGGCGCGTGGCTCTCGCGTCGGGACACCGCGTCGGCCGCGGCCGCCTCGATCTCGGCCAGCGCCTGGGCCTCGACGTCGGCCAGGCGCGCCGCGTCGACGCCACGCGCCTGCACCAGCCAGGTCTCATAGGTGCCCACCGGATCGCGCAGCCCCCAGTAGGCGTAGGTGGCGGGGTCGAAGAGCTCGCGCGCCTCGCGCTCGTCGTGCGTCGCGTGGCCGCCCATGCGGAAGGTGCGGGCCACCAGGATCACCGGGCCCTGGCCGGCGCGGCAGCGGTCGACGGCCAGCCGCGTCGCGGCGTAGCAGTCGAGGACGTGGTTGCCGTCCATGCTCCACGCCGCGGCCCCGTAGGCCGCCCCGTAGGCCTCGAAGTCGCCCTTGAAGTGCACCTCGCCGTGGGTGCCCAGCGCCACGCGGTTGTCCTGCACCACCGCCACCAGCGGCACGCCGAGGGCGGCGGCGACGCGCAGCCCTTCGTGCACCGCCCCCGTGGCGGTCGAGCCGTCGCCGGTCCAGGTCAGCGCCACGCGCTGCTCTCGCCGCAGCTTGAAGGCCAGCGCGCAGCCAGCCATGACCGGCACCAGATCGCCCACGTGGCTGATGGGCGGCACCACCCCGCAGCCCAGATCGCCGATGTGCAGGTCGCGGCCGCGCGCCTGCGTGTCCGTGGTGCCCAGGTAGGCGGCGAAGCATGCCAAGAGCGGCACCCCGCGCTCGATGAGCGCCGCCGCGTTGCGGATCATGGGCCCCACCACGTCGTCGGCGCCGAGGGCCGCGCAGCCGCCCACGGTCACCGCCTCCTCACCGCTGCCCAGCCAGGCTTTGGTGATCACGCCCTGCTTCACCCAGCGCTTGAGCTGCACGTCGTGCAGGCGCGCCCGCACGAGGCCGCCGTACAGCCGCAGCAGCGCGGCGTCGTCCAGGGCCTCGATCAGCGAGCGGCGCGCCGGATCCACCGTCACGCGTGCGGCATACTCGGCCTGAACGGCCGCGTCGGGCGCCCAGTCGACGTACTCGGGAAACTCGTAGGCGGGGTAGCGCTTCACGGGGTCGTCTCCGCGGCCGAGGTCGCAACGGGTACCCGATCCGGGCTCCCGCGTAAAGCGACGCATCCCATCGAACCTTGAACCGTCCCGCGTGGTGGATAGGCTAGGCTTCGCCGACGCGCCCGCTCGACCGCGGGTCCGAAGCAAAGAGCATGGGGAGGACGCACCCGACATGGCCGACACGGACCTCTACCGCATTCTTGGGGTGGAGCGCGGGGCGAGCGCCGACGAGATCAAGAAGTCCTATCGCAAGCTGGCCCGCGAACTTCACCCGGATCGCAACCCCGACAAAAAGGCCGAGGAGCGCTTCAAGGAGGTCTCGGCGGCCTTCGCGGTGCTGGGCGACGCAGAAAAGCGTAAGAATTACGATGAGTTCGGGCCTGATGGCTTGCGCGATGGCTTCGATCCCGACGCGGCCCGCAACTACCGGCGCTGGGCCGAGCGTTCGGGCGGCATGGGCGGTGGCCGACCGGGCGCGGGGGGCTTCGACTTGGGCGGCGGCGGCTTCGGCGATCTGGGCGGCTTCGGTGACCTCGACGACATCCTCGGGCAACTCTTCGGGGGCGGGCGGGCCGCGCGGCGCCGCGCCCGGAAGGGCCAGGACGCCGAGGTCATCGCGACGATCAGCGTCCGTCAGGCCGTGGAGGGCGCCG
>CALBMW010000408.1 GCA_937896275.1 uncultured Myxococcales bacterium | reverse complement strand
GTCAACCGCAACAAGCGCTCGCTGGCCCTCGACTTCAAGGCGCCGGCCGGCCGCGCCGTGCTCGATCGCCTGATCGACGGCGCGGACGTGCTGCTCGAGAACTTCCGGCCGGGCGTCCTCGACAAGCTCGGGCTGGGCTACGCAGCCTGCGGGGCGCGCAACCCGCGGCTGATCTACTGCTCGGTGAGCGCCTTCGGGCACGCCGGCGATCCCGCCTGGACGCGCCGCCCAGGCTACGACGTGATCCTGCAGGGCCTCGGCGGCATCCCCAGCCTGACCGGCCCCCCCGACGGCGCGCCGGCCAAGGTGGGCGCGTCGATCGCCGACGTCGTCGCCGGCATGTACGCCACGCAGGGCATCCTGCTGGCGCTGCTGGCCCGCGCGCGCGGAGGCCGCGGCCAACACGTCGACGTGGCGATGCTCGACGGCCAGGTGTCGCTGCTGACCTACTTGGCTGGCGCCTGGCTCAACGCGGGCGTCGAGCCCCCCCGCGTGGGCAACCGGCACCTCTCGGTCGCCCCCTACTCGGCCTACCGCGCGGCGGACGGCTGGTTCAACCTGGCGGTGGCCAACGACGCTCTGTGGCTGAACTTCTGTGAGCTGCTCGAGAGGCCCGATCTGCGCGACGATCCGCGCTTCGCCACCAACCCCGGGCGCGTGGCCCACGTCGAGGCGCTCGACGCCGCGCTGGCGCCCGTGCTGGCCGCCCGCACCGTCGCCGAGTGGGTGGCCACCTTCGACGCGGCGGGCATCCCCGCGGGCCCGGTGCTCAGCGTCGCGCAGGTGCTGGCCCACCCTCAACTCGCCGCGCGCGACATGGTGCCCGAGCTGCCCCACCCCACGCTGGGCACCGTGCGCGGCACGGGTGTGCCGGTGAGGCTGAGCGAGACCCCCGGCGCGGCGCGCACCGCCCCACCGGGCCTGGGCCAGCACACCGACGAGGTGTTGGGGGAGTTGGGCTACGACGCGGACGCCATCGCGGCGCTGCGCGCGGACGGGGTGGTGGCCTGACGGGCAGCTCAGCAGCTCAGATGCCCAGCGGCTCAGATGCCCAGGCGTCGCAGGTGGTCCTCGACCGGCTTGTAGGTGCCCTCGACCGAGGTCGTGACGTCGCCCTTGGCGTCGAGCACGAACCACATGGGCACGATGCGCGCCTTGAGCTTCTCGAGCGTGCGGCCCTCGGGATCGATGAAGGCGTCGGGGCCGATCTCATCGGCCATCTGCTGCACGAGCGTGCGCTCGCCCGCGCCCACCACGACCGCGACGGCCACGCCCTCTCCAGCCTGCTCGCGGACCGCCTGCAGCGTCGGCAGGGATTGCCGGCTGGCCTCGTCCCAAGGCGCCAGGAAGACCACCACGCAGCGCTCCGCCCCGTCGCACGGCCACGCCGCACCCTCGACGCGCGCCTGCGCCAGCCCCTCGGGGAAGCGCGGCACCCGCAGCGCGAGCCACGCGATCACGCCGACCACCGCCAGCAGCGGGATGAGCCAGGGCCAGGGCCCCCAGGTCGTCGACCCGGGCAGCTGGCTGGCCTCGCCCATCACGATCAGCTGCCGCTGTCGCCGATGCGCCCCCGGGATCTGGATCGCCGGCATGCTCACCTGCGTGGTGCCATGCGGATCCGGCGGCGCGGGCGCGCCCGGCGTGGGCGTCGGATCCACGAGGAAGCGGTGCCGGCAGAACGGGCACACCGCCACCTGATCGGCGATCTCGTGGGTGCAGGCGGGGCAGCGCTTCATGGCGCGGTGCCCACGGGTGAAGCGAGTTGGGACACGATGCCCTCCCTCCGGCGGGGGCATGATAGCCCGCGTTCGGTCACGAGGCGACTTGCGGGCTCAGCCCTCGCCGCGGGGCACGATGATCGGCTCGACGGCGCTTCGCGCGTGGCTCCGGGCGCGCCGCCAAGCGGGCAACTCGAAGTAGTGGTCCAGGCGCGGATCGATGGGCAGCGCCTGCTCGCGCGCCGCCCAGCGCAGCACCTCGCCGGTCCGCGCGTCGCGCACGCGGTCCTCCTCGAGCGCCCACGAGACCTCCGAAAGCGGGTGTCGCTCGAGCAGCCGCTGCAGGGCCATGAAGAGGCCCTCGAAGCCTGGATCGAAGAAATGCGTGCGGCGGCGATAGAACACGGCGTTGTGGAAGCGCTCCGGCACGTCCACGACGCCGTGCATGCCCAGGCGCCGCGCGCAGAGGTAGAGCAGCACCATCACCTCGTCGCCGATGCCCGAGCCGGGGGTGGTCTGGCCGGGCAGCCGGGGTCGGTCGGCCGTGAAGCTCGCCCGCGGATCGGCCAGCGACAGCCACTCGACCACCAGCAGGTCCGGCGCGTAGGCGCGCTGATACTCGGCGAAGCAGGGATCCTCGACGCCGCGCGCCCGCCGAAGGCGCACCTCGCACACCCGCAGCCCGTCCCCGTTGACCCGGAGCGCGTGCGCGTGGGTCTGAAGATCGAAGGCGACGTCGAAGCGGGCGTAGCCGCGCGCGCGCAGCGTGTCGAAGATGCCGTAGGCCTCGAGCGCCGCCTCGATGCCCTGTCGGGTGTAGTAGCCCAGCAGCCGGTCGTCGTGCGGGCCGATCAGCTCCTCGAGCACCTCGTCCTCGAGCGAAGCGTGTCCGTGCAGGACCTCCTCGGGCAGCGCGCGCGCGATGCGCTCGAAACGGCTGACCAGCTGGTCGATGTCCTTCACTCGGTCTCCGCGCCCGTGATGATCCACGCCCGCAACTTGGGCGACCGCGAGGGCGACGGCAAGGACCTGCGTCGCGCCCGCCCCTTTCTTTTGCGGTCACTTTCGTGCAACACCCGGCGCCGGTGACCGAAGAAGGGGGCGCTCGCCCGCTCCGATCACTGCCCCTGGGAGGCGCCATGACCCGGCCCGCCGCGACCCCCGACGATCCGGTACGCGCCGCCCTGCGCCATCACTTCGGCTTCGAGGACTTCCACAAGGGCCAGCGCGCGGTCATCGACGACCTGCTCGGCGGCCACCCCACCGTCGCGGTGATGCCCACCGGCGCCGGCAAGAGCCTCTGCTATCAGCTCCCGGCGCTGCTGCTCGAGGGCGTCACGGTCGTCGTCTCGCCGCTCATCGCGTTGATGAAGGATCAGGTCGATGGCCTGCAAGCGCGCGGAATCGCAGCGGAATTCGTGAACAGCAGCCTCTCGCCCGAGGCCCAGCGTCAGGCCCTCGAGCGCCTCGTCGGCGGGCAGACCCGGCTCATCTACGTCGCCCCCGAGCGCTTCCGATCGGGGGCCTTCCTGCGCGCGCTCGACGCCGTCCCGCTGGCACTGTTCGCGGTGGACGAGGCGCACTGCATCTCGCGCTGGGGGCACGACTTCCGCCCCGACTACACGCGCCTGGGCGATGTGCTCGAGCGGCTGCGGCCGCCCCGCGTGCTGGCCTGCACCGCCACCGCGACCCCCGAGGTCCTCGAGGACATGGAGCGCGCGCTCCGCCTCAGTGGCGCCCGGGTGCACGTGGCCGGCTTCCTGCGGGAGAACCTGTACCTCGAGGCGCGCCTGTGCGCGAACGAGCGCGACCGCGAGCGGCGGGTGCTCACCTTCCTCACCCAGGGGGCGGGGCGCGAGGGCGCGGTCATCCTGTACGCCAGCACCCGCAAGCGGGTCGAGCGCTACGCCGCCACGCTCTGGGGCGCGCTCGGGCGGCGGCAGGTCGTGGCCTACCACGGCGGCATGAGCGACGCCGAGCGCAACACCGCGCAGGATGAGTTCATGTCGGGCCGGGCGCGGGTCGCCGTGGCCACCAACGCCTTTGGCATGGGCGTCGACCGATCCGACGTCCGCGCGGTGGTGCACGTCGATCTGCCGCGCACGCTCGAGGGCTACTACCAAGAGGTCGGCCGCGCGGGCCGCGACCGCCGCCCCGCGCGCTGCTTGCTGCTGTACAACCCGAACGACACGCGGGTGCACGAGTTCCTCATCGACCAGAGCCACCCCGAGCCCCGCGCCATCCAGGCGGTCTGGAACGCCCTCCGCGCGCTCGGCGGCGCCACCCCGCGCGATCTGGCCCTGCGCCTCCCCGAGATCGACGGGCCGGGCCAGGCCGAGACCGTGCTCCGTCACCTCACGCGCTACGACGCGGTCCAGTTCGACGGCATGGGCGGCTTCCGGCCCGCCCCGGGCGCCCCCGCCAACGCCGCCGATCTGGGCGTCGACTTCGATGACATCGCCCGCCACCGCGCCAACGAGCACGACAAGCTGCGCCAGATGAAGCGCTTCGTGCACGAGGGGGGTTGCCGGCACGGCTATGTGTTGCGGTACTTCGGTGAGCAGGTCGACGCGACGTGCCCCGGCTGCGACCGCTGTCACCCCGACGACGAGAACGCGACCCCGGGCATCCTCTTCGAGCCCCCCACGCCGGCCGAGGCGCTGGTGGTGCGCAAGGCCCTGGCCGGCGTGGCGCGGGCGGAGGGTCGCTTCGGCACCCGCAAGGTGGCCGCCATGCTCGCCGGATCGCGTGGCGCGCTGCTCGCCCGCACCGGCCTCGCGGAGCTGAGCACCTTCGGCCTGCTGACCGACCTCGGCGCGGACCGCTGCACCGAGCTGATCCAACTGCTCGTCGACCAGGACCTCTGCCAGCTCACCGGCGATGCCTATCCGCTGGTGCGCATCAGCCCCAAGGGCTGGGAGGTGATGCAGGGGCGCGAGGAGCCGGGGTTCCGCCCGCCGCCGCACCTGATGCCCGGTTCGGTGGTCGGCAAGCGCGTGGACGCCTTGCGGGGCGGCGGGCGACAAAAAGGCCGCGCGAAGGCCCGGCCCTCGGCGTCCGGCCAGCCCACAGCGTCCGCCGACGGGGCCGTGATCGAGGCCTTGCGCGCCTTCCGCACCGCCGAGGCCGCCCGCCGCGAGGTGCCCGCGTTCGTCGTCTTCAGCGACCGCACGCTCGACGCGATCGCCGTGGGCTGCCCGACCGATCGAAATGCCTTCCTCGCGGTGCATGGCCTCGGGCCGGGCAAGTGGGAGGCCTTCGGCGAGGGCCTCCTGGCCACCCTCGCGGCGCTCGCGCGGGACTGAGAACCCCTTTCAACGGAGCCGCCTCGGATGGTATGGAGGCATCTTCGAGACGGCCGAGGATGTGTATGTTCGACCGACACCGTCGGCAGTTGATGGACCGCATGGGCGACGCCGTGGCCGTGTTCTTCGCGGCCCCCGAGCAGATCCGGAACAACGACGTCCACTTCCCCTACCGGCAGGCGTCGGACTTCTTCTTCCTGACCGGCTTCGAGGAGCCCGAGGTGGTGCTCGTGCTCGCCCCGCGCCGGGAGCCGGGCGATCAGGTGGTGCTGTTCCTGCGCGCGAGCGATCCGGATCGCGAGGTGTGGGACGGTCGGCGCGTGGGCGTCGACGGCGCGCCCGCCGCCTTGGGCGTCGACAAGGCCTTCGACATTGACACGCTCGACGAGCACCTGTCGGACTACCTGGTGGGCACACGGACGCTCTACTTCGCGCTGGGCGACTGCGCCGAGGACGACGCGCGGGTGCTGCCGGCGCTGCGACGTGCGCGCCGTGCCCGACGGGACGGCCGCGAGACCCCCTGCACCCTCATCGATCCCGCCGAGGTGCTCCACGACCTGCGCCTGCGCAAGCACGAGGAGGGGCTCGTCGCCATGCGGCGCGCGGCCGAGCTGACCGGTATCGGTCACCGGCGCGCCATGGCCATCACCCGGCCGGGCGTCCATGAGTACGTGTTGCAGGCGGCCATGGAATACGAGTGGGCGGTGCGCGGCGCGCGGCGCAACGCCTACCCCTCGATCGTCGGCAGCGGCCCCAACGCTTGCGTGCTGCACTATCGCGACAATGACCGTCGCATCGAGAGCGGTGATCTGGTGCTGGTCGACGCGGGCTGCGAGTTCAGCTACCACGCCAGCGACGTGACCCGCACCTGGCCCGCGAGCGGGCGCTTCAGCCCGGCTCAGCGGTCCATCTACGAAGCGGTGCTGGCGGCGCAGAAGGCGGCCATCGCGCACTGCCGCCCCGGCAACACCTTCGACAGCGTGCACGCGGTGGCCGTCGACGTGCTGACGCGCCACATGGTGGATCTGGGCCTGCTGGAGGGCCCGGCGGAAGACCGCGTGCTCGACGAGGGCTACAAGCGGTACTACATGCACCGCACCGGTCACTGGTTGGGCATGGACGTGCACGACGTGGGGCGCTACCACCAGGCCGGCAGCTCGCGCCCCCTCGAGCCGGGCATGGCGCTCACGGTCGAGCCGGGCATCTACATCGCCCCCGACGACGAGCGGGCCCCGGAGGCGCTGCGCGGCATCGGGGTGCGCATCGAGGATGACGTGCTGATCACCGCGGGCGAGCCGGACGTGCTGACGAGCGCGATCCCCAAAGAGGTGGACGAGATCGAGGCCCTCGTAGGTTCGGCGCGCCTGGACGTGTGAGGCGCTGCTGGCAAGCGGGAAAGGGGGGCGCCGGCCCCCCAAAGGAGGGAGGGGTTGGGAGGCCGGCGACCTGACCATCTTCTCTGCAGTTGGCGTGCCAGGATGTGGCGCGCCGAGACTGACCGAGACGACCCGATCATCCGTGCGCGGGTCGAGGCGGCGGGCGGTGCCCTCGCTTGGGCGCGCGTCGCAGCCGCGAAGAGCCGAACGGCGCTGCGCACGCCACCGAGACCCGCACGAAGGGCGCGATCCGCGCGCAAGACGCCGGTTCAACTGATGTTTCGAGGAGGAATTGGAGAGAAGGGGAGGGGGGGCGCCGGCCTCCCAGAGGAGGGAGGGGTCGGGAGACCGGCGACGAAGAATAACGTTTGCAGCGACCGTGCCAAGGCCAGAATGCGCGGTCTGCAGGGCTCGGAGGTCGCGCAGTCGTGTCTAAATGTGCCACATCGAGCGCACGACACGGCACACTCGACCCAGCGGCGTCGCTCAGAATGACACACACCGCAACCCCGACCGGTACGGCCACCGCGTGGGCCGGCATCAACATCGCGTTGGTGAAGTACTGGGGAAAGCGCGACGCGGCCGCCAACCTGCCCGCCGTCGGCAGCCTCTCGCTCACCCTGGCCGAGCTGGGCACGCGCACCACGGTCACCTTCGACCCCACGCTCACCGACGATCGCTTCGAGCTCAACGGTGTGGCGCGGGACGACGACGCCCGCGTCCGTGCTCTCCTCGATGGTGTGCGTCGCCTGCGCTGCCTGGACCGCCGCGCCCGCGTCGTGAGCCGCAACCACGTGCCCACCGCGTCGGGGCTGGCCAGCTCGGCCAGCGGCGCCGCCGCGCTCGCGGTCGCCGCCTGGGCC
>CALBMW010000407.1 GCA_937896275.1 uncultured Myxococcales bacterium | reverse complement strand
GTAGTCATGAAAGTTCACACCGCAACGATCGACGGGATCGACCCCGTCTTCACTGCCATCAACGTGCGGCGGCGGGGGGGCGACGGGGTCGACCTGCTCAACTTCCCCGCCGGCGTTGTCCTCGAGATGAAGACGCGCGTCCGGTGCGCGCTCGACCAGCTCCACCTCGGTGGCGCCTTCACCAACGTGACAGTGGAGGCCGAGCCCCCGCCGTTCGTGCGGACCACCTCCCTCGACCTGGCCGTGGCGCTCTCCCTCGTGGGGGAGTTGCTGGGTCGCGGCCCCGCCCTGCTCCGGCTGTCGAAGACGCTGGTGCTGGGCGAGCTCGCCCTCGATGGGCAGGTGCGCCCCGTCCGAGGGGTGCTGCCCATCCTCCTCGGCGCCAAGGAGGCGGGGTACGAGCGGGCGTTGATTCCCGCGGGAAACTACCTGGAGGCGCGGGCCGCCGGCCTGCCGCTGCTGCTGGCGTCCCACCTCATCGACGGGGTGGGCTACCTGACCGGCGACGAGCTGCCGGGGGAACTGCGGACCCCCGCGCCGCCGGTGGTGGCTGACACCGTCGACATGGCGGACGTGCGGGGACAGGCCGGCGCCGTGCGGGCGCTGACCATCGCCGCGGCAGGCGGGTTCAACGTCCTCCTGCTCGGGCCACCGGGCGCTGGCAAGACGATGCTGGCGCGCCGCTTCGCCACGATCCTGCCCACCCCCTCGCAGGAGGAGCGGCAGGAGATCGCTTCCATCCGCTCCTGTGCGGGCCTGCTGCGGGAGGACGAGGACCCGCAGCTCGTGGGGCGCCCCTTCCGTGCGCCGCACCACAGCGTGAGCAGCGTGGCCATGCTCGGGGGCGGGCCGGTCATGCGGCCGGGGGAAGTGTCCCTCGCGCACAACGGGGTGCTCTTCCTCGACGAGCTGTCCGAGTTCCGTCGACTCGTCGTGGAGGATCTCGGCGCCGCCTTGGAGCGGGGGCAGGTGCACCACGTCAACTCCCGGCGGGAGTACCGGCTGCCGGCGAAGTGCCAGGTCATCGCCAGCGAGAACCCGTGCCCGTGCGGCTACCTCGGCCACCCGAAGCAGACGTGCGCCTGCACGGCACAGTCCCTCGCCGTGCACCAGAACCGGGTGGCCACCTACGCCAAGGCGCTGCACCTCGACATGGTGGTGCGGGTGGACCCCGTGCCGCCGAGCAGGCTGGTGATCCCCGCCGCGCCCTCGGCCGAGCTGGCGGCGAAGGTGTCAGCGGCTCGACTCGCGCTGTCCGACCTGTTCATCCCCTGCGACGTGCCGCTGGTCGAGCGCGTGGCCCTGACCATCTCCGCCCTCGACGGCACCATCGGTGTCGGTGAGGGCCAACTCGCGGAGGCGACCAGCCTCCTCTGGAAGGATGAGGACTGAGCCATGGCCAAGTCATCACATGATCGCTGGATCGACTACTGCCAGAGCGGCAAGTTCCGAGGCTACGACGAGGACGGCAAGAAGCTGTTCCTCGCCGGTGCACGCCGCGCCGCCAACCTCATCAACAAGGCCCTCGACCTCGGCGCCGACGTTCGCGTCTGTCGAGGTGGGGTAGCCGTGAGCGGGGAGGTCGACCTCCACGGAGACGACATCTACCTGAGCCTCGGGCTGGGCTGCGGGCCGGATCTACAGGTGCTGATTCGTCGCTGCAACGGGAGGAAGAACTCCACCGGCGGCCCCAACAACTGGGCGCGCTGGGAGGACCTGCGCGGCCTCGAGCGGGGCGAGGCCCGCATCCTCGACATCATCCGCGCGCTGCGGCGCTGACCCACAAGGAGAAGTGACATGGTAACCAACGACGACGACGACCCCACCCTCGAAGAATGGGAGGCCTTGCTCAAGATCGTGACGCAGGCCGCCAACAAGGGCTACGGAGCCATCGACGGGGATGAGGCCGGGCTGCTGGAGTTGGCAGTGATCGAGTACATCACCAACCACTTTCAGGAGGACTGACCATGGACCCCATGGGCTACGCCTACTACCTCGTCCTCACGCCGGATGAGCTCAAGACCCTCCGCTGGATGTGGTACCGCGGCTACGATGGCGACCTCATCAAGAACGCGGACTGCATCCAAGGGGAGGAAGGGGATGACAACCCCTACCACCCCGGCATGGTCACGCTGTGCTTCCATGAGAGCCAGGCATGGGAGGTGCACAACGCAGCCGAGGAAGACTTCTGTGCCTTCGGTGCCTGCGCCGCGCCGGAGCTGCTCGCGAAGATGCACGCCTTCATCGAGGCCCTCGTATGAGGATCGAGAAGGTGTTGCGGGCGGCGCTGATGGATCTCAGCGTCTTCAACGACGGCGAAACGACGGCGCAGCCGTCGGTGCGGGACTCGGCCTTCTGCCCCGGCGGTAGGTTCACAGCCGCACCCACGGTGCGCGAGATGCCGCTGGGACTGCGGTCCCATGACTTCACCACGGTCGGCGAGTGGCGGGCAGCAGTCCGCCGCCGCCTGAAGGAGCTGACATGAACAGGAAGCTTGCTTCTGTCACCAACCTCGACGAGCTGCGGCTCGCCGCCATCGAGCTGCGGGATCGCATCTCGACGCTGCAAGCCAACACCATGGGGGCGGCCCTGCTCGAGGGGGAGGAGCCCCTCCTGATCGCCAAGATGCGGCGAGACGCCATCGCCTTCGAGACGGCTATCACCCAGCGCTACCTTCTCGGAAGGAGCTGACATGAACACGCACGGTTGCAAGATTCGCTTCGATGGGTTGGAGGGCTTCCACCGCTCCGTCGTCGAGGCGGCGCGGAAGGACAACGACTTCCTCCAGCGCCGGCATGAGAAGGCCGTCGACAGCCTCTCCCACCACGTCATCAGGGCGATCCGCAAGGACGTCTCGGTGCCGGTGCGCCTTCGCGACATGACGCTGCGCGACGCCTTCACGCGGCGGGAGGCCTTCAACACCGAGATCGACGACTACTTGGTGTGGTGCGCGCAGACCGCGGACGCCGATCTCGATACCACGGTCTGGGACCTCGACCTCGAGGTGGCGTGGGCGGGAGCGTCGTACCCCTTCGAGTGCGTCGTCGAGGAGATGGCCGGGGACGAAGCGTGGTTGGTCGCCGAGCTCGAGACCGAGCACGAGCCGGTCGAAGCCTGGGCCGAGGCGCTCCAGCGCGGCATCCCGCTGGAGAAGGTGGCCTTCCTCTGCCCCGGCTGCGGCAACCCGACGAGGATCGCCCTCGACGGCACGGGCTTCAACCCCAACCACGGCTTCTACTGCGGGGTGTGCGGCGCGGACAGCACGTTCGAGGACTATCCCATCAAGGCGACGCTCGACGCCGGCGCGACGTGGTGGCCCTTCCGGGAGGACCCCGCCTACGACCTCGTTCAGATCGTCTGGGACGAGGACAGCACCACCGTCGAGGTGCTCCTGCGCGAGGGTGTGCCGGTCTACCCGCGCGAGAACGGCAGCTTCGACGTGCCGGTCGGCTGGCTGACCCACGCGCTGGGGGTGTGCCCGGATCTCGCCACGGTGATCCCACTCGAAGAGGGGTGCCACGTCATGCGGGGCTACGTGGTGCCACTACCCAACAACTACCGGCCGCAGGCGCCGCGACGGCAGGGCGAGGGTGTAACCCTGCACTTCGATGCCGCTGGGGCTGACTGCGACTGCGACGGCACGCAGACCAGCTTCTTCGTGTCCGACGACGCCCTGCGCGCGCTGCACGCCACGATCGGTGCCTACCTCACCGACAAGGAGACGACGTGAACTTCAACGACTTTCTGAGGGATGACACCCTCCCCCTCGGGCGCGCATGCGTCGAGGCGAGGAAGTGGATCAACGGCCGCGAGGACGTGGCCGCGTTGGTGAAGGAGTGC
>CALBMW010000406.1 GCA_937896275.1 uncultured Myxococcales bacterium | reverse complement strand
CGCGCGTGGCGGTCAGCGCCAGCCCCGAGGACGGCTCGGCGCGCGCGTCCACGGCGGCGCCCACCAGCGGCTGCTCGGCGAACTTCGCGCGCGCCTCGAGGACCAGCCGCTGCCCGACACGCACGGTGGGCCGGACCGGGCCCGTCGCGGCGAGGGTGATCAGCCCAGGCGGCGCCGGCACCGCGACGACCTGCACCAGCCCCAGACGATCGAACTGATCGGCGATCTGCGCGGTCGCGCGGAGCGAGGCCCCCGCCTCGAGGCCCGCGGTGGCCTCGCGCCAACCCTCCGGATCGATCTGCACCGCCACCTGTCGCCGCTCGCCGGCGGCCAGGGGGCGCGGGGGCGCCGCGAGCGTCAGCCAGGGCGGCAGCTCGAAGGCCAGCGTCAGCTCGGCGTCGGCCTCGCTCGCCAGGTTGATGTACAGCCGGCTCACGTCGCTCGTGAACACCAGCACCGGCGGCTCCACCTGCAGGGGCAGCGCGCGATCACGGGGGACCATGGGCAGGTCGACGTCGATGTTCTTGCCCGGCCGGGTGCGGGCCGCGGCGACGGCGCGGACATAGCCGGAGGCCTCGGCCTTCACCTCCTAGACGCGACCGCCGATCACCCGCTCGGTCACGATGTACTGCCCGTCGCCGTTGGTGCGGATGACCTGGGTCGGCGGGAAGGTCGAGACGAAGACGTCCGCCAGTGGGACGCCGGTCACGAAGTCGAAGGCGCGCCCCGTGAGGCTGGTGACGGTGTCAGGCACGGCCCCGGGGGGCCCGGACACGATCACGGCGGTCCCGGCCGCGTGCTCGTCGGGGCCCGAGCACGCGACCAGCAGCGCGAGCGGCAGCAGCGCGAGGGGCAGCAGCGCGAGGGGCAGCAGCGCGAGGGGCAGCAGAATGGGCAGCGAGCGGGGCATGTTCACTCCTCGGCGCAGGGCGGCAGATCCTCGCAGTCGCAGGTGGGCAGCTCCGTGCACGCGCCCTCGGCCGGACAGGGGGCCGCCACGATCGACACCAGGCGCGCGTTGACGACGTCGACCGCGGGGAGCGTGACGCGGCAGGCCTGGTGGCCCGCCAGGCCGCCGCAGACCGTGCGCGCCGCGCCCGCCTCGAGCTCGAAGACGCAGGGCGCGTCGGCCGTCGCTCGACACTGGCAGCCGTCGTCGGCGTCCGCCGCGGCCACCCCCGCGACCGGGCGCTCGGGGTCCGCCGTGGTACGCACATCGACCCGGATGGCCACCGGCTCGGCGCCCGGCGCGCCGACGACGGCGAGGCAGCTTCCGCCCACGCAGGCCTCACCCGCGAAGCAGTCGCCGGGGCGCCCCGCGACGCAGCGGCGGTCGTCCAGGTCACCAAAGCAGCCGGCCAGCGCCAAGGCGAGCGTCGCCGTGAGCCGGGCCCTCAAAACCGTACGTCCAGGCGGGCCCCGCCGGGCCCGAGGCCCACGGCGGCGGGCGCCTCGGTGGGGCTCGTCCACACCAGGACCGCCCCGGCCGACAGCGCCACCACCGCCGCGCCGCCCAGCACCCAGAAGCCCGTCTCCAGCCCGTTGATCGGGGCCTGCAGATCGTCCAGGCCCGCCCGATCGTGGGCCGGATCGCCGCGGTCGTAGTCGTTGGCCTCCTCGATGCGCGCCGCGGTCAGGTAGCCCAGCACGCCGGCCGTCGCGGCGAGCGCGCCCCCTGTGCCGAAGAGCACCCAGCCCCAGGTCCGCCCCTTGTCGGGCGCCACCACCGGGGGCGCGGCGATCGCCTCGCGGGCGAGTGGAAGCTCCACCACCGCGGACTCGCCCACCTGCAGCAGCACCCGCTGCGACGAGGGCAGGAAGCCCGGCGCGCTCAGATACAGGACCTGCACCCCCGGCACCACGCGGGCGTCGAGAGGCGTCGTCCCAAGCCGCTCGCCGGACGGCCCTCCGAGGCGGACCTCGACCCCAGCTGGATGACTTATCACCTGTAGTCTCGCGTACTTGTGCGACTCGACCGTTGCGGTGAGGCGCGCGATCTCCCGCTCGATGCGTCCCCGGTTGCGGGCCTCGGGCGACAGCTCCAGGTAGGACCTCAGGGCCTCGATGGCCTCCCCCGCGCGGTCGAGCCTCTCCAGGCACAGGGCGCGGCGATACTGGACGTCTGCCAAGCGCGCGAGGCCGAAAGCGCGGTCGTAGCCGACGAGGGCCTCGTCGAAGGCCCCCTGATCGAAGAGCGCGTGAGCGCCGCGGAGGGCGCTCAGCAGAGCCGCCTTGGAGGCGGGATCCAGCGTGGCCGGATCGGTGGGCTGGGCGGCCGCCGGCGCGGCGAGGACCACGGCCAGCAGCAGGACGACCGAGGGTCTCATGGGCGTTGCATCTCCTCCAAGGCACCGCGCAGCCCGTCGCCGAGCGGGTCGCCCACCGTCTTCGGCACATCCGGGGGTCGAACCTGAGCGCCGCGCGCGCGCGGCCGGACGCGAGCAGGCG
>CALBMW010000405.1 GCA_937896275.1 uncultured Myxococcales bacterium | reverse complement strand
GTCGTCGTCCACGGCGTCGTCGTCGTCCCCCGCCGGCGGCTCGCCCACCGAGGCCCAGCGCCACGAGCCCGGCCGCGCGCGCGTCCCCCTCGCCCCCACCGGGCAACAGCTCGACGCGCTGCGCCACGAGATCGAAGGAGGCGTCCTCGCCCGCGAAGTCCGAGCGCCCACCGTGGCGCTCGGGCCGCTCGATCACGACGAAGCCCAGGGCGTTGAGCGCCGCCGCCAGGGCGTCATAGGTGCGGTGGCGGCGCGCCGGCCGAGGCGCGCCCAGGCCATAGGCGCAGGCCTGATCGGCGCGCAGCTGATCGAGCGCCGCGTCCGCCGTCGCGCGGTCGCCCGCGGCGAGCGCCGTTACGAAGCGCTCGAGCGGCTGCCCGGGGCCCTGCGCCACGACGTAGAGCCGTCCCCCCACGCGGGTCACCCGCGCCAGCTCGCTCAGGGCCGCCTCGAGCCGATTGACGCCGCCCCCGGTCCACACCGCGAAGTCCACGGTGCGGTCTCCCAGGGGCAGCGCCTCGACCGTGCCGGCGAGGCGCTCGACACCCTCGTCCGCGCCGCCCGTCCCGGGGGCCACCGCCAGCGCGCGCCGGTTGCAGGTCGCCAGCGCCGCCGCCCAGCGGGCCGCGTCGGCCCCCACAGCGAGCGCGCAGGCCCCGCTGGCGAAGGCCAGCGCGTCGACCGCCGCCCTCGGATCGGCCGTGACCGGCGCCCCCTCGGGCCGTCCCATGCCGAGCAGCGCCTCGAGCTGGTGCACGATGCCGGCCAGCTGCTGAGGATCAGCCCCTGCCCGCGCGGCGCGCTCCACCACCGGCAGCGCGAAGGCGAGCTGCCCCCGCGCCTCGAGGACGTCGCACAGGTTGCCCAGGGCGTCGAGGTGCGCGGGATCCGCGTGCAGCGCCAGCAGCAGGTGGATGGCGGCCTCGTCCAGCCGCCCCCCCCGGTAGGCCAGGACGCCCAGGTCGTTGTGGGCCGTGGCGTTGGTGGGGTCGAGCTCCAGGGCGCGCCGGAAGCAGCCCTCGGCGGCCTGCATGTCTCCCGCCAGGAACAGGCGCTCGCCGTCTTCGAGGTGACTCATCACAGGCCCCTTCATCGGGTGTGATACTGGGCTACACGCGACGACATAGCACGACCTCCGCTTCGGCGGCCAGAACGACGGCCGGCGGAGCGCCGCTCATGATGGGCTGCCGACGGTCGGCGTCGCACCCGCGGACGCACGCGCCCGGCGTCCGCGTCCGCCGAGAGGCGGCTCCTCCCTGTGCGGTGCGATCACCACTTCGGGAGATGCGCAATGACACCATCGCGAGGCGGTGCCCGCGGAGCGTGATCAGCGGCCTGACGCACCGGAGGCCCCGACGACGATCCTCATCATGCCTCTCCCCGCTCGCGGGCTCGGAGCCAGGCAGCGGTTCGCGCCAGCCCATCGCCGAGCGACGTGGCGGGCCGCCATCCCAGGGCCTCGCGGGCTCGGGTGTTGTCCAGCACCACATCCCCGAGCTCGATTCGCCGGTGGCCGGCGGGCCAGTCGACCAGCTCGACCCGACCACCGATCCCGGCCGCGACCGCGTGGGCGAAGTCGAGGACCGAGTGATGCTCATCGTGCGCGACCTGCAGCACGCGCCCCACCACCTCGGGACGGATCAGCGCCCGGACCAGCGCGTCCACCGCGTCGTCCACGAACAGGAAGTTGCGGAGCTGCTCACCCGGCCGAAAGACGGTCAGCGCCAGGCCCGCCGCGCCGCGACCGATGAAGAAGGCGGCGACGGAAGGCCCGGGCACGTCGAGCCGGGCGCGCGGTCCGTAGACGTTGGGCAGGCGAATGGAGGTCACGCTCATCCCATGCGCGACGTGATAGACCAACGCCGTCTTCTCTGCGCCCGACTTGCACGCCGAGTACAGATCGGTCGGGCGTTCGGGGTGATCCTCGGTGGCCGGCGTGCTCTCGATCGGGCCAAGCTGTGAGCTGGTCGATACCTGCACGAAGCGAACGCTCGGCCGATCGGCGCGCGCGATCTCGAGCAGCTGAAGCGTACCCAGCAGGTTGACCGACGCGCTCTCCAGCGGGGCGTCCAGCGAACCCGTATGAGAGGTCGCCGCGGCGCAATGCACGATCGCGTCGGCGGCCTGCACCAGCGGTCGCACGACCGAGGCGTCACGAATGTCGCCGCGCACGACGAGCGCCGAGGTGCCTTGCAGGTTGCGTGGATCACCGCCACCGCGGGGCGCGAGGCTGTCGAGCACCGTCACCTGCGCGCCGAGGGCGAGGCAGCGGTGGGCCAGGGTGCTGCCGATGAACCCGAGCCCGCCGGTGATGAGCACCTTTTGGCCGTTCAGCACCCGAGCACACGCCGCACTGCTCCGCAGTAAGCGTCGATTTGTGCATCCGTGACGGTGAAGGCGCCGGGCAGGTTGATCCCCCGGTTCGACAGATCGTAGGCGACGGGGTTGCGCTCGCGGTGGGCCTCGGCGGCCCCATAGCAGGGCTGCGAGGACAGCGGGTAGAAGAAGGGTCGACTCGGCAGCCCCGCCTCGGTGAGCCCCTCCATCAGGTGCTGCTTGTCGACGCCGTGGCTCGGGCCGACCACCAGCGTGGCGCTCCATGCGCTGTTCACGCCGCCTGGTGGCTCCGCGTTGAGCGCCACGTCAGGGACGCCCGCGAAGCCGGCGCGGTAACGCTCGAGCATCTCTCGCTTGCGGCCGACCAACGCATCGATGCGCTGGAACTGCGCCCAGCCGAGGGCCGCCTGAAGGTTCGACGGCATGTACTTCCACGCCACCTCGTCGATCGAGTACGCCACCGTGGGCGAGCGGCCGTGGTCGCGCAAGAAGTGGCACCGCGCGTAGAGATCGGGGTCATCGGTCAGCAGCATGCCGCCCTCGCCGGTCGTGAGCGTCTTGGTGCGGTGGAAGCTGAAGACGGAAGCGACGCCGAACTTCCCGGCGCGGGTGCCCCTGTAGATCGAGCCCAGGGCCTCGGCGGAGTCTTCGATGAGGTGCAGGTCGCGCTCCGCGCACAGCGCCTGGAGCGCATCCATCGGCGGCATGTTGCCGAACAGGTCGACGGCGACGACGGCCTTGGTGCGGGGCGTGATGGCGGCGGCGACGCTCGATGGATCCAAGCACCAGTGCACGGGATCGATGTCACAGAAGATCGGCCGTGCTCCGACGTAGGCCAAGGGCGCGGCGGTGGCGATCCAGGTGCACTCCGGCACGATGATCTCATCGCCGGCGCCGAGTCCGAGGCCCAGATACAGCAGGTGCAGCGCCGAGGTGCAGTTGGGGGTCATCAGACCGAACGCGCGCCCGTGCCATCGCGCGAAGTCGCGCTCGAAGCGCTCGCAGTAGCCATAGTCGTACCAACCGTTGCGCATCACCTCGGTGACGATCTGGACCTCGAACTCGGTGATCCACGGCCCCGCCATGTGGATCGTCTCGGTGGCGCCGGGCTCGGCCGGGTGGCCTGGTGGCGGGCGACCCTCGGGGTTGGGTTCGGGCTTGTCTACCATCAGTGGTCCGCCTTGACTGTCCAGTCGAAGTCGATCTCCGGATGATCGAGCGGCAGCTTGACGACGTCGTCCGGATCGTAGGCCCGGTCCTGAAGGTAGAACAGTGACGCCGGCCCTTGCAGCGCGCGGCAGCCGTGGGCCACGCCCGGTGGGATCTTCACGCAGACCGCAGCCTGGTGATCTCCGAGGAGGATCTCGTCCACCGCCCGGTAGGTCGACGAGGCCTCACGCAGGTCGCACAGCCCGAGCAGCACCACGCCGCTGCCGACATACCACCAGTCCGTCTGCAAACGGTGGAGGTGCCACGCCTTGACGACGCCCGAGTGCATCAGCGAGTGGCTGAACTGGGCGACGCCGGGCGCGAAGAAGGGGTCGTCGGTTCGGCAGATCTCGCGAAAGAACCCCCGACGGTCGGGGAAGGTCGCCAGGCGGAGCACCTCGACGCCCTCGATGGCCACGCGCTCGCTCATGTCCACGCCCCGCTCGAGGAGCCCGGCGCGGTGCGGCCGCGCGCCGAGAAGAAAGACTGCACGGCGTCGATGACGCGCTCCTGGTCGCCCGTCGACAGCTCGGGGAAGAGTGGCAACGAGAGGACCTCGTCGGCGAGCGCCTCGGTCACGGGCAACGGTCCACAGCGGACGCTCGCCTGGTAGCCGGGATGGCGATGCGCGGGCCGGTCGTAATGGACGCCCGCCGCCACGCCCGCGAGGGCGAGGTGCGCCCGCAGCGCGTCGCGGTCGGGCGTGCGGACCACGTACAGGTGTCGCGCGTGCTGCGCGCCCGGCTCCACCCGTTGCCGTGCGAGCGGCAAACCCTCGAAGGCCGCGTCGTAGCGCGCGGACAAAGCGCGGCGGGCCGCCACCATGGCGTCGAGTCGGGTGAGCCGAACACGCAGGATGGCCGCCTGCAGTTCGTCGAGCCGTGCGTTCTCGCCAACCTCACGACTGACGCGCTCCGCGTCCCACCCATAGGCGCGCAGGCGTCGCAGGCGCGCGTCGAGCCCCCGGTCGTCCGTCGCCACGAGCCCCCCGTCGCCGAACGCTCCGAGGTTCTTGGTCGGATAGAACGAGAACGCTCCGGCGTGCCCGAAGCAGCCGACGCTGCGACCATCGAGCGTCGCGCCCTGCGCCTGAGCACAATCCTCCACCAGCGCCACGTTGGCCTGGTCGCAGAGCGATCGGATGGCGGGGGCCGCCGCGGGATTTCCATAGAGGTGCACCAGGACCACCGCGCGCGTTCGACCACCGATCGCGGCGGCCACGTGAGCGGGCGTCGCGACCCAACGGTCCGGGCAGACGTCCACGAGGACGGGCACCGCCCCGGTCCGCTCGATCGCGGCGACGGTCGCCAAGGCGGTGTTCGACACCGTGACGACCTCGTCCCCGACGCCGACCCCCAAGGCGCGCAACGCGAGGGTGATGGCGGCCGTGCCGCTGCTCACGCCCACGGCGTGCGCCACGCCCAGCGAGGCGGCGATCTCATCCTCGAAGGCCTCGACCTCGGGTCCCAGGACGTAGCATCCGCTCTCCAGGACGCGCCGGATCGCAGCATCGATGGCGCCCCGGTGTGCGAGATACCCGGCCCTCGGATCAGCACACGGGATCGATGTCGGCGTCATGACACCTCGACCCGGGGCACGTAGGTGATCCAGCGTCCGCCCCGCGCCTCGAAGGCCCCCTCCTTCGCCCGAATTTCGGCGGCGTGGTTCCAGGCGAACAGCACCGCATACTCGGGAGGGTGTGAGACGAAGGCGTCGTGATCACGCACCGGGATGTGGCCGCCGGGGCTATAGCGTCCGATCTTCGTCGGCGTGATATCGGTAATGAATTCGATGTGTTGCGGGCCCAGGCCGCAGTAGTTGATCACCGTTGTGCTCTTCGACGTGGCGCCATAACCCGCGACCCGTCGGCCCTCGCGCGCCAGCCGATCGAGGAGCGCGCGTAGCGCGTCGCGGGATTGCCCGACCGCGCGGGCGAAGCCCTGGAGCGTCTCGATCTCGCCCAGGCCCTGCGAGGCCTCGCGCGCGGCCAGCGCCGTCACCCGCCCCGAGATCGGGTGAGCGCCGACATGACCGAGCACGAAGCGCATCTCGCCACCGTGGACCGTCTGGGGCAGCGCGTCGATGACCTGCAGCCCGTGGCGGGCCGCGAGGTGCGTCACGGCCTCCAGCGAGAAGTAATGGATGTGTTCGTCGTAGATCTGGTCGAACGCCGTCCTCGAGACGATGTCGCCGAGGTAGGGATCCTCGAACATGAACACGCCGCGCGGACCCAGCAATACATGGGCGCCCTCGAAGACCTGAGCGAGGTCGGCGATGTGGCAGACGACGTTCGCGCCCACCAGCACGTCAGCTGGTCCGTGCTCGGCGCGGATCTCTTCCGCCAGCTCCGCGTCGAAGAAACGCTCCATCACCTGCAGGCCGGCCCGCCGGGCCGCCGCGGCGACGTTCCCCGATGGCTCGATGCCCAGGTGACGCACGCCGGCCGATTTGAAGTGGCGCAGCATCACGCCATCGTTGCACCCGATCTCGACCACGAACGGATCCGGGCCCAGCCACTGGGCGCGAACGTCGGTCGCGAAGCGCTCGAAGTGTTCGGCCATGCCTCTCGAGGTCGAGCTGAAGAACGCGTAGTGGTCGTTGAACATCGCCTCGGCGGGCACGACCTCGACGAGCTGCACGCCCCCGCAGCGCTGGCACTGGGCGACGCGCAGCGGGAATCGGGGCTCGGCGTCGAACTGAGGCGGGTCGAGCCACCCATTCGCGATCGGCATCTGGCCGAAGTCGAGGAAGAGCTCCAGGTCGCCCTCACAGAGTCTGCAGCGCCTCACCATGTCAACCGCCTCGCCATGTCGACCCTCACCATGTCAACCGCCTCACCGTTTCGGCCGCCTCACCACGTCAGGCCGGTCCGGTCACGGGGTGACCGATCGGCCGCGGCGCCGTGCCGTACGCCTCCGCGTATCCGTAGAGCGTCGCCACGTCGCCTACGTGTCGCCAGCAGGCCGCGTGCATCTCGGCGCTCCATTGGGAAGGATGCGGGAAGTCGCCCTGCTGCTGGGCGTTGAGCTTCTGTCCGAGGATGCCTCGCACCTGCTCCTCGTCGAAGCCGTCGAGCTCGAGGAAATCGAAGAGACGCGCGGTAGCCCGTGTGTCGGCCACGAGATCCTCGAAGCGCAGCAGCATCACCCTGCGGGCGTCGACATGGCCGCAAATCGCCTGGATGTGTCGGTAGGTCTGAGCCCACAACCAGCACACCTTCGAGAAACGGTCGGTGCTCTCCCAGGCTGCCCGCGTCGGATCGTCTTCGGCGGGCCGCAGGCGAGCCTCCTCCCAGGGACCGGCGGCCTGCGGATGGTAGTACCCGCGCCGCATGCCCGACCGGACGAACTCGCGCGGATCGCGCACCAGCACCAGGAAGCGCGCGTCCGGGATGTCCTCTGCGATGACGTCGCAGAAGGGGGTCATGTTGTGGTCGGTCTCGCCATGGATCAGGCCCGCGTCCCAGGCCTGCCGAATGATCCCGCCGCGTCCGGCCCAGAACACCTGTCGCTTGTCCAACGCGCCGCGGTACGCGAGCAGGGTCTCGTGGATGAGGTTGGGCTCAGGGTGGTGCCAGACCTTGGCGTTCTGGGCGTTCTCGAAAAGATGGGCCAGCGTCTGCGTGCCCGAGCGCCCGGTGGACATCACGAAGAAGGCACGGTGCCGGCGGGGGACGAGGCCCGGCGCCTGCGGGCGACGATCGGTGGGTCGGGTGTGGGCGCGCCCGTCCCGCAGGCCGTCGAGCAAGGCCGCCTCCGCGCCGGCCGCCAGCGGCGCGGGCAGGGTGTAGACGAACGCGCTCGTGTGCGCCTCGTACCCGCCCTCGTCGACCATCTCGGCCGTCGGGACGTAGGCGGCGAGGCCGTTGGTGCAGCCCAACACGAAGGTGACCGCGTGGCCGGCGTCAAAGGCACGAATGCGCGCCGCCGTCTGCGCCATCGGTTCGGCCGGAATGCAGCAGAAGGCCGCCTCGCCCAGCGCCAGGACCTGCGCCTCGATCGCCAGACCGGTGATGTTGCGGTCGTAGCGGGCCTCAGCGGCCACCGCCCAGTTCTCGAGCAGCGCGCGCGGCACCTCGGCGTGGGCCGGATCGTCGAGCGCGGCGCGACCCTGCGGCCCCGGTCGAATCGGGAGCACGACCTCGACCTCGCGGCTGGCGATGGGCTCGGTGATCGGCGTGAGCGTGGCCTTCAACGCTACGAGGACCGCGTCCGCGAGGCGCCGGCCCGTGTCACGCATGCCCTCCACGTCGTTGATCCAGCGCGCCTGCTCGTCGGGCCCAAGGCGGCCCGACTTGATCTCGCCCTGCGCGCCCTGGAGGAACATCACGACGTCCGCCGCCCCGTTGGCCAGCAGCGCCGACCGCATCTCACCCGGGAATCCGGCGGACACCACGGCGGCGTTGGACAGGCCCGTGGGGTGGCAGCCGTGATTGACCATCAGCAGGCGCCGATCCGAGCCGTGCAGCGTGACCTGCAGCAGGGGCGTCTCGCGCTCGTAGTGAGCCTCGGGGTTCGGCGCCATCTGCACGCGACCGTCGATCCTTCGGCGACGGTTGAAGCCCACCTGCGCCTGCGCCCGACCCCAAGCGAGATCGCACGGCGCGAGCGCCTGGTAGAGGCGCGGTAACGCAGCGGCGATCAGATCGCAGACGCGGAGCGCGTGGCCCCGGTCGAAGACGCCGAGCCCGGGGACCGCGTGGGTCACGGTGCCGGGGGCGTAGTGGGTGTGCGACGCGTTGAGCACCACGCGCTCATGCGGAATCCCCCACGCCTCGGCGCTGTGGCGGACGGCCTGCACCATCTCGGGCCCAAAGCCGAAGACATCGGCCGCCACGATCAGCGCGCGCGTCCCGAAGGCGTCCTCGAGCAAGAGGATCTGCAGCGCGAGGGGCGACGTGATCGCGGACGCGCGGCGGGGTGGTCCGAAGTAGCCCTGCAGCTCGACGGGCCCGGCCTGCAGGTCGGGCGTGATGTCCAATGACTCGAAGGCCGCGCGATAGGGCACGGGCGTCCGGGGGGCGGCCCGAGCGGCGTTCTGGGCGCTCATCGCCTGGCTCAGCTGCGTGAGCTGCTCGAGGAACTCGGGCGTCTCGCCTCCGACCTCGAAGGCTCGCTCCAGGTAGCGCGCGGCCTCGACCAGGCGAGCGCGCGACACCGCGATCGCCGCCAGGTTCACCAGCGGCCCCGCGACCGCTTCATCGAAGATCGCCGCCTTGAGGAACAGACGCTCGGCTTCGTCGAGGTCGCCGCGGGCGTGGCGCAGGACGGCGAGGTCGTTCAGCGCCGTCGCGTGGCTGGCGTCGCGTCGGAGGACCTCACGGAAACGCTGCTCGGCCAGGTCGAGGTCACCGTCGACGAAGGCCTGCTCGCCGAGCGCGACGAGCGCGTCGAGGGCTTGCGGGCTCGTGCCGGCACGCGGAAGGAGGTCAGGCCGGTCGATCGGGGGCTCGCTCATGCGCCGTCCCCGCCGGGAGCCGACCCCGGAGTCGGCGCAGGGCTCTCCCAGTGCGCCTCGTGCAGCACGCGCTCGAGGTAGGTCCGGTAGGCCGACGTGGACATCGCCGCCACCGTCTGCTCCAGGTCCTTCAACGTGCAGTAGCCCATCCGGTAGGCGGCCTCCTCGGGGCTGCCGATGATCAGGCCCTGCCGCGTCTCGACGGCCCGCACGAAGTTGGCCGCCTCGAGCAGGTTCTCGGACGTGCCCGTGTCGAACCACGCGACGCCACGTCCCAGGCGCTGCACCTGCAGCCGGCCCTCGTCGAGATACATGCGGTTGAGATCCGTGATCTCGATCTCCCCACGCGCCGACGGCCGCAGCCGCCTCGCCCGGTCCGCCACGTCGCCGCCGTAGAGGTAGAGGCCGACCACCGCCCACGACGACCGGGGACGCTGTGGTTTCTCCTCCAACGAGATGGCGGCGCCGTGCCGGTCGAACTCCACCACGCCGTACTGGCTGGCGTCGCTCACCTGGTACGCGAAGATGGTCGCGCCGTCGGTGGAGCGCTGCATCGCCTCGCGCAGAAACTCCAGCTGGCCGTACACCAGGTTGTCGCCGAGCATCAGCATCACGCGGTCGCCCGCGACGAAGTCCGCGCCGATGATGAGCGCCTCGGGGATCCCCTTGGGCTCGGCCTGGGCGGCGTACTCCAGGCGAATGCCCCACGCGCTGCCGTCGCCGAGCAGCAGGCGCATCGCGGGCAGATCATCGGGCGTGCTGATGATCAGGATTTCGCGCACGCCAGCCAGCAGCAGGATGGTGAGCGGGTAGTAGATCATCGGCTTGTTGTAGATGGGCAGGAGCTGCTTCCCGATGACGCGCGTCACGGGGTAGAGCCGCGTCCCACGCCCGCCCGCGAGCAGGATGCCCTTCACCGGTCTCACGGCTGCTCGCCTCCTCGGCCCTCGTACCACGTGGCCTCGAACGCGGCTTGACGCGCCCGCATCCGCTCGGTCCAGGTCTGGTGTTCGACATACCACGAGACCGTGTGCTCCAGGCCCTGCGCGTAGGGCATTCGCGGCGACCAGCCGAGCTCGTCACGGGCTCGGGTCGCGTCGAGCGCGTAGCGCAGGTCGTGGGCGGGGCGATCGGCGACGAACTTGACGAGCGTCCGACTCTGCCCGGGCGCGCGCCCGAGCCGGGCGTCGAGCAGGGTCATCAGCTGCTCGACCAGCCACAGGTTGCTCCGCTCGTTCTCCGCGGAGAAACAGTAGGTTCGTCCGGGTCGACCACGCTCGAGCGCGGCGATGAGGCCAAGGGCGTGGTCGGCCACGTACAGCCAATCGCGCACGTTGGTTCCCCGGCCGTAGATCGGGACGGGTTGATGCTGAAGCGCGCGCGACACGACGACCGGCAGCAGCTTCTCGGGGAACTGCCGAGGGCCGTAGTTGTTGGTGCAGTGGGTGACGATGGTCGGCAGGCCGTAGACGTGGTGCCAGCTGCGCACCAGATGGTCCGATGACGCCTTGGAGGCCGCGTAGGGGCTGCTGGGTCGATACGGGCTCGACTCGTCGAAGCGGACGCCGTCAGGGGTCGGGCCGTAGACCTCGTCGGTCGACACGTGCACGAACCGCACGTCCCGACGGTCGCCCCACAGATGAACCGCCTCCTGAAGCAGGATCGCGGTGCCCTCGATGTTGGTGCGGACGAAGGCCAGGGGATCGAGGATGGAGCGGTCCACGTGGCTCTCGGCCGCGAGGTGGAGCAGGGCGGTCGGTCGGTGCCGCTCGAGGGCTGCGCGTACGGCGGACCGATCGTTCACGTTGCCGAGGACGAAGGTGTGGTTGACGTCCCCATCGAGCGCGGCGAGGTGCGTGCGGTCACCGGCATAGGTCAAAGCGTCGAACGAGACGATGGGACGCGTCGGCCACCGCGCTCGAAGGGCCTCGACCACCCATGAACCGATGAAGCCCGCGGCGCCCGTGACGAGCACAGGGCCGTCCGTCTCTGGGGCGCTCATCACC
>CALBMW010000404.1 GCA_937896275.1 uncultured Myxococcales bacterium | reverse complement strand
TAGAGCGAACAACCCCACCGTGCGCATCCAGACCTCCCCTGCACCCTCTCCCACGATCCCCCGGGCCAAGGCCCCGAAGCGTCGAAGCAGAGCCGCCGACGAGGTGCACTGTCAACTCCGCGCTGCTACAGTGCCGCGTCACCAGCGTCGCGTCACCATCACGCGGGAGAAGCGCGCCGCGTGCCTCACGCCCAGCCCCCACTCGACCTCGAGCCCCTGACGCGCCGCCTCGCGGAGACGCTCGGCTCGCAGGCGTCCACCGCGGTGGATCTGCCCCACCACACGGTGCGCCCCGCGACAGACGCGGTCGACGTCGCCCCCGCCCTGGCCCTGTTGGCGCGCCTGCAGCGCGACCCGGCCGCGGCGCTCGCCTACGAAGGCACCCTGGGCGAGGGTGGCATGGGTCGGGTGATGCTCGCCACGCAGGTGGCGCTGGGCCGAAAGGTCGCGGTCAAGTCCCTCAAGGCCCCGTCGCCCCATGGAACCCGCGCGCTGCTGCGCGAGGCCTGGGTGACGGGCGCCCTCGAGCACCCCAACGTCGTCCCGGTCTACGACATCAGCCTCGACGCGCAGGGCGCGCCGCGCATCGTGCTCAAACGCATCGAGGGCGAGCCCTGGGCCCGCCTGCTGGGTGCCCCCGAGCGTGTCCGCGCCCGCTTCGGCGTCGACGATCCGCTCGAGTGGCACCTGCGCACGCTGATGCAGGTGTGCACCGCCGTGCACTACGCCCACAGCCGTGGCATCGTGCACCGCGATCTCAAGCCCGAGAACGTCATGATCGGGGCCTACGGCGAGGTCTACGTCGTCGATTGGGGCATCGCGGTCAGCCTGCGCGACGACGGCACCGACCGGCTCCCCCTGGCGCGCGAGGCCACCGCGCTGGCCGGCACGCCGGTCTACATGGCGCCCGAGATGCTGCGCGTCGAGGACGGCGCCGTGCTCAGCGAGCGCACCGACGTCTACCTCCTCGGGGCCATCCTGTACGAGCTCATCGCGCACCGCCCGCCGCACGACGCCGGCGACCTGCCCGAGATCGTCGACAGCGTGCTCCGCTCCGAGCCCGTCTTCCCTCCCGGCGCGCCGCCGAACCTCGTGAGCATCGCCCGCACCGCGATGGCCCGGCTGCCCGAGCATCGCTACCCCGCGGCCGACGCCCTGCGGACGGCCCTGCAGCGGCACCTCGAGCACCGCGGATCGATGCTGCTGTCGGCCCAGGCCGAGCGTCGGCTGGCCGAGCTCACCGCCCTGCTCGACCGTCGAGGCGGCGACGACGATCCCGTGGCGCGCTACCGGCTCTTCGGCGAGTGCCGCTTCGGCTTCCGGCAGGCGCTGGCCGAGTGGCCCGACAACGCGCGCGCCGCCGACGGCCTCCGCTGGGCCACGCGCGCGATGATCGAGCACGCGCTGAGGCTCGGCGATCCCAAGGCGGCCTCGGCCCTGTTGGGCGAGCTGTCGCCCGTGCCCGTCGATCTGCGCGGTCGTGTCGAGGCAGGGCTCGCCGAGCAGGCGGCCGGCGAGGCCCGCGTGGCTCAGCTCGAGCGCCTCGAGGCCGACCTCGATCCGAGCGTCGGCCAGCGCACGCGCACCTTCTTCATGATGGTGATGGGCGCCTGCTGGACGCTGTCCCCGGCCCTCCGCTCCCTCTTCGTCGATGGCGGCATCACCTACACCACCGCGGTCGGCGGGCCCCTCCTGTTCATGCTGCTCGGCATCGCGCTGACCATCTGGGCACGCGAGTCGATGGGCCGGACGGCCATCAACCGACGAATGCTGGCCATCATGTTCGCCACCTTCGGTGCCCTGGTGCTCAACGATCTGCTCAACCGGGAGCGCGGCATCCCGGTCGACCACAGCCTCGCCCAACACATCGGCATCACGGCGCTCGCCGTGACGTGCATGGTCATCAGCGTGGACCGGCGCCTGTGGCCGGCGGCGGTCCTCTGCACCGCGTTCTACGTGGCCGCGGCGCTGTCCCCCAGGCACGTCAACGGCTTCATGGCGCTGGCCAACGGCAGCCTCACCGTCAACGCGATCTGGGCCTGGTTCCCGCGCGGTGAGGGGCTGCTCGATCCGCGACGCTGGCGGCCACGAGGCGACCAATGAGCCCCCTCAACGGCGATCCGCCGCCGCCGGTCGCGCACCGCGCGCGGCTGGGTGCGCGCGACCTGTTCCCCGATCTGGCGTGGCGCGTCTACGCCAACCACGCCGCCATCTCGCCGCCGAGCCTGGCGGTGCGCGCCGCCGTCGACGCAGCGATGGGCGACTACGCGGCGCACGGCGTGGGCGCCTTCGGACGCTGGAACGCCCAGCGCCGGCGGCTCAAGGTCCTGCTGGCCAGCCTGATGGGTCGCGCCCCCGAAGACCTCGCGCTGCTCCCCAACACGACCTCGGCCCTCAGCGCCGTGGCGATGTGCTTCCCCTGGCGGGCGGGCGACGGCGTCGCGGTGTTCGAGGGCGAGTTCCCCACCAACGTCACCCCCTGGCAGCGCGCCGCCGAGGCCTTCGATCTGCGCCTCGTGACGCTCCGGGTCGCAGATCTCGCGCGCCCCGGGGGGGCCGATCTGGGCCCGCTCGCGGCGGCCCTGCGCGGCGGCCTGCGCCTGGTCGCGATCAGCGCCGTGCAGTTCCAGACCGGCCTCGTCGCGCCGCTGCGGGAGATGGCCGACCTGTGTCACGCGCACGGCGCCGAGATCTGCGTCGATGCCATCCAGGCCGTGGGGGTGATGCCCTTCGACGCGCGCGACCTCGACTACGTCGCCTGCGGCGGCCACAAGTGGTTGATGGGTCTCGAGGGCCTGGGCTTCCTCGCGGTGCACCCCGATCGTGTGGCGGCGCTGCGTCCCCGACTGGCGGGCTGGCTCAGCCACGAGAGCCCAATCGATTTCCTCTTTGAATCCGACAAGTTGCGCTATGACAAGCCCATCCGCGCGCGGGCGGACTTCCTCGAGGGCGGGGCCCCCAACACGGTGGGCGCCGCGGCGCTCGAGGCCAGCGTGGGGCTGATCGCGCAGATCGGCGTGCCGGCCATCTTCACCCACGTCACGGCCTGGAACGATCAGCTCGAGGCGGGGCTGACGGCGCGCGGCTTCACCAGCCTGCGCACGCCCGACGCCGGGCGCAGGAGCGGCATCCTGGGCGTGCGACCGCCGGCGCCGTGGACGGTGGCCGGGTTCGCCGCGTCGCTCTCGCGGCGGGGCGTGGCGTGCACCACCCCCGACGGCGTGCTCCGCTTCGCGCCGCATTGGCCCAACGCGCTCGACGAGGTGCCGGTGGTGGTCGACGCCGTGGCCGAGTGCCTGCGCGACCCGCCCGCCTGATCGGCCCCCTGCCGCCCGCCCGATCGGCGCCGGCCCGCCCGCTCAGGGCTGGGTGGTGGGCGTCCAGAAGGTGCCCCGCCCGGCCTGCTCGGCGCGCGACACCCGCTCGCCACAACAGGGGCAGTCTTCGCCGGCGCGCCCGTAGACCCGGAAGGGGTTGGTGGCCTTCGCCTGCTGCAGGTAGGTGATCTCGTCGTCGGTCTCGCGCGCCAGGCTCGCCCTCATCGTCGCCTCCACGGCGCGCGCGAGGGCCTCGAGTCGCGGGCCCGTCAGGTCACCGGCGGGTGTCCAGGGGTTGACGCCCGCGTCGTGCAAGGCCTCGCAAGCGTAGATGTTGCCGACGCCGGCCAACCGCCGTTGGTCGAGCAGCGCCACCTTGATCGGCGCCCGCCCCCGTCCCACCCGCGCGGCGAAGTCCGTGGGCGCGGCCGCCAGGTCCAGCGCGTC
>CALBMW010000403.1 GCA_937896275.1 uncultured Myxococcales bacterium | reverse complement strand
GCGCGCCCCAGGCCGCTGCGGGCCCGCGCGCCCGGGCTGCCCAGAGCCAGGGCGCCACGGCGAGGGCCGTCAGCGCCCCCGCGGGGGCCGTCGCCAATTCGAGCATGGGAGACGTCACGGTCCGATCCGTCGGTCCAACGCGCCCCGACCGTCAAGCCGTTTGCGCTCGATTCCGTTGGAGCGGGTGACCTTCGCACCGAGGATGAATCGATGGACACTCACGAGAGCCGCCAGCACGAGCGCCTGCCCCTGCTCATCCGGGTCAGCTACGAGTCGGCGGGCGCCATGCGCTCCGACTACGCCCAGAACATCTCGAAGGGCGGCCTGTTCGTGGCCACCGACGAGCCCTTCGAGGTGGGACAGTCCGTCGTCCTCAACCTGGTCAGCCCCGGCGCCCGCAGCGGCGTGGCGGTGCCCTGTGAGGTGCGCTGGGTGGGCGCCCGAGGCGCGCCGGCCGTCCAGGGCATCGGCGTGCGCTTCGACCTGGACGATCCCGTCACCCGCAGCCGCGTCGAGCAGATGGTCAACGCGGTCTTCGACCCCATCCCGCCCTCGGTCACCGGTGAGCGCCTCAACCTGCTGCTCGTCGATCCCAACCGCCACGCGGCGCGCATGTTCACCGAGGGGCTGCAGGCGATGGCCGGTCGCACCTTCGACGTGGCCGATCTGCTGCACGTGACGGAGGCCACCGACGGCCTGCAGGCGCTGGGGCTGCTGCAGAGCTCGCGCTTCTCGCTGGCGTTGATCGAGCTGCGCACGCCCGAGGTCGACGGCGTCGAGCTCATCCGGCGCATACGCACCGAGATCAGCCAGTCGCTGCCGGTGTTCGCCATGTCGCGCCCCTTCCCCGGGGACCGTCATGACGCGCTGGCCGCCGGCGCCGACGTGTTCATGCACAAGCCCATCCAGCTGCGGGCGCTGTTCAACAGCGTCAAGGTGATGCTGAACCTGCAGGGGGACGAGGCCGCCTGAGGGGGAGGCCGCCCGCGACTACAGCGAGCGGCAGTCGAAGCGGTGGGTGCGCAGGCGCCAGGCGCCGTCGACCTGCTCCAGCGTGGCGAAGGTCTCGAGGTCGCGCGGCACCAGACCGAAGGGCCGGCTGATGCGAGCGGGGTGCTGAATGACCCTCCACTGGGGCCGCGGTCCGGGGACCACCAGCGAAGGCTCGGTCGACCACAGGTTGTAGCCGTTGTCCCCGCGCACATCGACGATCCAGAAACCCGTCGCCCCCTCACCGTCCTCGCCCGGCAGATCCGCGGCCGCCACCACCAGCGAGGTGGTCACGGCGAACACGGTCTCGGGGTTGACGGCCCCGGTCTGCACCGACAACCAGACGGCGCGCAGCAGCTCGCCGCGCCCCTCGGTCAGCAGCACGCGCGCCCGCCCTTCGCGGATCTGAACCGGCGGCGCGCCGATCGCCGTCGCCTGCCACACCGGGTCCATTACGTCGTCGCCGACGCGCGTCAGCACGCTCGGCACCGCCTGCCGCGAGGGCGGGTCGTTGGCGTTGGCCACGTAGAACAGCCCGTCCACCGTCCAGGCGCCCAGCGTCGACTGGTAGCCCACCAGCAGCGTCGAGACGTCCTCGGCCTGCCGCGTCACCGTCATCCAAGCCACCCGGTCGACGTCGAGCCCCAGCGCCGGGAAGGCCCAGCTCCGGTCGGCGACCCCCTGCCGCGCGTAGAGCCGCTGCACGCCGTCGGGGCACCCGATCAGGACCGACGCGTTCTCACTCGAGTGATCGATCACGTCGACCGCCAGCAGCTGCTCGCACTGCACGCGATAGGGCGCCTTGAAGTCGGTGGTCTTGTCCTCCTCGGCGCACTGCGGCATGCCGGGCGGGCACACCAGGCGGTCGCGGTGCCAATAGGCGGTGAGGTTGCCATCGGCGTCGTCGGCCAGCAGCAGGTTGTAGCCGCCGGCGGCGATGAAGGCGTGGCCGGCGTGCGCCCCCTCGATGCGCGCCTGGCTGGCAGGGCGGCCGTCCTCGCGCAGCAGCACCGCGCGGCTGTCGGCGGGCTCCGCGGTCGGCGCCGCGAGGTAGAGCTGCCATCGATCCTCGGCCACCCGCACCGCGGCGCGGTAGGCGTCGCCGTTCTCGACGTTGGTCAGCAGGAACTCGGTGGGATCGGCCTCGAGGCCCGGCAGCGCCGCGTCGACGGCGCGCGTGTCCGCCCCGCAGCACAGGCCGTCATCGGCCTTGCCGTCGCAGTCCTGATCGGCGCCGTCGCAGCGCTCCACCGCCGGCGGGCACTGCTCGTCGAGCTGGATGCGATAGACCGGCTCGGCGCCGAACTCGCGCGCCACCATCGGCACCGCCAGGGCGCGGGGGCCACCGTCGAAGCGGATCACGTAGGCCGTCTCGCCGCGCGGCACCACGGCGCGCGCGTCGGACCAGGGCCACTGCGCCCAGGTCTCGGTCGACTCCCAGAGCGCATCCACGGTGGCCACCGCCAACTCGAACTGGTTGATGCCCGGCTCGATCAGGCGCCGGCCGCCCAACGCACGCTCTCCATCCACCGTGGCGAAGCGCAGCAGGTCGTCGAGCTCGGCCCGCGCCACGCCGAAGCCTCCGCTCTGGTCGAAGAGCGCGCCCACCAGCAGGTTGGCCATGCTGTCGAGGTAGGCGGTGTAGGTGCGGCTGCCGTTCCCGACGAAGCGGCCCCGCGCCCGACGGCAGGGGAAGTTGCCCAGCCCGCGGCCGTTGGTGTCCAGCTGCAGGCACTGGCCGTCGACGTCGAAGCGCAGGATGACCGCGCCCGCCTGCCCGATGGCATCGTCCGGCGCGCCCACGCCCTCGGGGCCGCTGATCGCCGCGCGGAGGTCGGCCTGCTCGTCATCCACCGCGACCAGCTGCCAGCCCACCGCGCCGTCGACCAGGCCCGCCACCAGCAGCTCGTCGTCGGCCGCCGCGAGCACCGGCCGCCCGATCACGTCGAGGGTCAGCACCAGATCGGGGCGGTCGGCCTGCAGCACGCGCACCGGCGTGTCCACGCCGCCCAAGGCCACCCAGGGCGTGCCCTGGACGGATCGCGCCGCCACCCACGCGGGCGCGAAGTCGAGCTCGAGGGCCTCGCCGTCGGTGAGCGTGCCCTCCGCGTCCAGCCGATCGAGGTGCAGGGTGCTGCCGTCGGCCCAGGCGATGAAGCTGGTGGCGCCGTAGGTGACGGGCGCCACCTGCTCGTACTCGGGCGCGCCGCCCATGCCGGGCACGCCGCCCATGCCGCCGTCGCCGCCCACGCCGCCGTCGCCGCCCACGCCCCCGGCG
>CALBMW010000402.1 GCA_937896275.1 uncultured Myxococcales bacterium | reverse complement strand
CCAAGCAGGTGGAGAAGGTGATGGAGCAGCTGCCGCACGACGCGCACCCGATGGCGCAGCGAGCTGCGCAGCTCCTCTGGACGCGGTCCGGGCCCGGTGCGGTGCGCGGTGGCCGCCGCCACGGCTCGCTCGACGATGGCCTCGACCTGCTCGGTGGGCACCATCATCGGCGGCGCCGTACCGAGCGAGGGCAACAGCGCGGCAGACCCGGCAGGGCGTGTCGGACGCGCCATCGCGCCCTGCGGGAACGCCGACGGGAAATGCAGGTCGTCAGGGACGGGCGCCAGGTCGTCCTGTGAGGCTGTGGCGTCGAGCACCTCGACGTCATCGGCCGACAGGCACGTGATCTCGGGCTGCGGCGCACGCTCGACGGGCTCCGGGGGGAGCAGCGCCGGTCGCGGCGGGGACGCGGCCGTCAACGCGGGCGCCGACGCACGACCCTGAGGCGCGGTCGCGGGCTCACTCAGCGCACGGCGCGCCAGCAGGTGAGTCGGATCGGCCTCGAGCGCCTTGAGGAAGAGAGCGCGCGCGGCCTCGTCGGGTGCGCCCAGGCGACCGCGCACGAAGCCCTGCCGATAGAGCGCGAGGGCGCGCTCGGGTCCGGTCATCGCGTCGCCGTGGTGCACCAGCAGCGTCTGGCCGATCTTGAAGGCCTCGTCCCATCGCCCCGCCCGCACGTACAGATCGGCCAGCGCCTCGAGCGTGGGGCGGTGCGTGCTGTCCAGCGCGTAGGCGCCGCGGTGCTGGGCGATGGCCCCGGCGTCGTCCCCGCAGGCCTCGAGGCAGTGGGCGATCTGACCGTGCAGGTCGCGACGATCGCGCACGGCGGCGTCGGGCGTTGCGGCCAGGACGCGCTCCAGCAAAGGGGCGGCCTGCCACCAACGCTCGGCCCGAAGGTGCCGCACGGCCAGGGGGCGGGCCGCGTCGAGGTGATCGGGGCACAGCGCCACGGCGTGCTCGTAGTAATCCACCGCGCCGTGGGGATCGTCCCGGTGCACCTCGAGGATCTGGCCGATGCGCGTCAGGTGCGCCGCCTTCTCTTCGGGCGTCGCCGCCGCCGCCTCGAGCAGCGTCAGGGCCTGCACCACCTCGGCCCACTCGCCGCGCGCCTCGGCGTGGGCCAGCACCGCCCGCAGCGCCTCGTCGTCGTGCGGATCGAGGGTGAGCACCTCGCGGAACCACTGGTGCGCCTGCGCCGCGTCGCCCAGCGCGTCCCGCCAGAGGCGGGCGATGCGCATGGCGCAGTCGCGGCGCGCCGTGGTGTCGGTGAGCAGGCGCGCCTGCATGCCGAAGAGATCGACGGCGCGGGCCGCATGGCCCTGCCGGGCGTGAAGCTCGGCCAAGGCGCCCAGGACCCCCGGGTGCTCGCCATCGAGCGCGACGGCCGGCTCAAGGATCTGCAGCGCGAGCTCCGGCTGCTCCAGCGGTCCCGCGTAGAGGCCCGCCAGCTCGGCGCGCAGCACCACCTCGTCCTCGCGCGTCGCGGGACCGGCGAGGCGTCGCTCCAGCACCGTGACCAGCTCCGAGGCGCGCTTCGCCGACCGCAGCAGATCGGCCAGCCCCACGAGGGCCTCTGCGTCGTCGGGGACGATCCGCAGCACCTCGCGCCACGCGGCGATCGCGCCGGGGGCGTCCTCCAGACCGGCCGCGCGAATCAGCGCGATGCGGCGGTGCAGATCGGCCTGCGCGTCGCGATCACGTTCCGTCCGCAACGCGCGCTGCAGCATGCCGACCAGGTCGGCCCACCGACCGCGCGCCTGGTACAGGGGCGCCAGGGCGTCGAGCGCGGGGGCGCAGGCGTGGTCGATCGAGAGGGCATGTCGAAAGGCCTCGATGGCCGCGTCGGGGCGATGCAGGCGGTGCTGCAGCACGTCGGCCAGGCGCAGGCTCAACGTGACCGCGTAGGCGCCGTCCTGCCGATCGCGCACCTGCCGGTAGAGATCGGCGAGGTCGCCCCAGGTGTCACCCCGCGCCGCAAGGCGCTCGAGCTCGTCGCCGTGGCGGTCGAGATCACCGGACTCGTCGAAGGCGCGACCCATCAGTGCGAAGGCGTGCGCCGGGCTGCCCAGGGCGTCCTCGACGAGGCGGGCCGCCCGGGCGTACAGGGCCTGGCGAGGCTCGGCGTCCGTCGTGTGCGGCAGTTGGCTCAGCAGCAGGTTGACCTGCCCCTCGACGTCGCCCGCCTCGGCGTGCAGGGCCGCCAGGCGGCTCAGGGCCTCGTCGTGCCCCGGCGCCAGCTCGAGCACCCGCGGCCAGATGCGCCGGGCACCCGCAGGATCGGCCAGCTGCTCCTCGGTGATCCGGCCCGCGCGAGCGAGGGCGTCGGCGGCCACCGCGTCGGGCTCGGCGAGGGCGGCCTGCTCCTCGAGCAGCGCGACGAGGGCGCTCCAGTGCCCTGCCCTCTCGAGCAGCGCCCCCAGGCGCGCATCGGCTTCGGCGTCACCGGCGGTCACCTGGCGCAGCTCTGCCCAGCGCTCGCGCGCCTCGGCGTCGATGCCCAGCGACTCGAGCGCGTGAGCCTGCGTCCGCAGCACCTCGGCGCGCTCGACGGCGTCGGGTGCGAGCTCGGCCAGCAGCCGACGGCGCAGCTCGATCCGGGCCGCCTCGTCGTCTTCGAGGGTGAGAGACGCCCGGAGCGCCTCGACATCGCCGGGGGCGAGGGACAGCACGGCGGCCCAGGCCGCGCGCGCGCCGGCCGGATCGCCCAGGTGGTCCTGCACCAGACGAGCGCGGCGAGCCCCGAGGGCGTGGCGCTCGGCGCCGACCGCGCAGCCGATCCGCCGCGCCAGCAGCTCGGCGAGGTGGGAGAAACGGCCCTCGGCCTCCAGCAGCCGGTCCAGGCCCGCCAGCGCCTCGGCGTCGTCGGCGCGGCACGCCAGCACCGCGCGCCATGCGGCCTCGGCCGCGTCGGCCTCGTGCAGCGCGTCCCACCTCAGCGCGGCGATCTGATTGCCCACGTCCGCCGCGCGCGCACCGGGCTTCAGCGCGACCAACCCCTCGGCGAGCAACGTGGCTCGATCGGCCGGGCGCTCCGCGCGGGCGGCGGCCTCGGCCAGACCTTCATCGGCGCGGGCGTCCGCGGGCTGCGCCAGGAAGGCCGCCGCATAGGAGGCGAAGGCGAGCGTGGCGTCGGCCTGCGCTTCGTCCAGATCGCGGGCCAGCGCCAGCCAGCGCGCCTGACGGGCCTCCGACGTGGGCGCTTGGCTCGCGGACGCGCCGCGGGCCTCGCACGCGCCGGCCCAATCGCCCTGCGCCGCGAGCTGCGAGCCCAGCGCGTCCAGGGTCGGGCGATGCGTCGGCGCCGCGGCGCGCACCCGCCGCAGCACCTCGATCGCGCGCT
>CALBMW010000401.1 GCA_937896275.1 uncultured Myxococcales bacterium | reverse complement strand
GGACGCCGTCGACGACGAGGATCGAGCGCTGCGGCTTGGGGCGTGTCGCCACGGTGGGGACGCCGTCGGGCGCGCGGATGGGCGAGCCGGCGGAGCGCCTGCCCTCGGGCAGGTAGGCCTCGACCTGGCTCACGAAGGTCTGGGGCGCGAGGGGCTTGGCGATGTAGCCATCGAAGCCCGACCCGAGGATACGATCCCGATCCCCCACCATGGCGAGGGCGCTGACCGCGATCAGCGGGACGTCCCTCAGCGCCACCTCGGCGTTGCGCGCGCGCGCCACCGCGTAGCCGTCGAGGATGGGGAGCTGTATGTCGCAGATGACGAGGTCGAAGGGCGCCGAGCGCATGAGCTCGAGCCCCCGCTGGCCGTCCATCGCCGCCTCAACCGTGTAGCCGAATGCGGTCAACAAATAGCGCATCAGCTCGAGGTTGGCCCCGTTGTCCTCAATCACCAGGATGCGGGCTGACATCGATGTCTCTCCTGAGTCTAGGGGAGCGTCAGCCAGAAGCGGCTGCCCTTGCCCGCCTCGCTCTCGAATCCGATGTGCGCGCCCAGCAGCTCGGCCAGCTTCTGGCTGAGGTGCAGGCCCAGCCCGGTGCCCTCCCCGCGGCGCACCTCGGGGCTCCCGAGCTGCGCGAAGGCCTGGAAGAGTCGCTCCTGATCTTCGGGACGGATGCCGACGCCGGTGTCGGTGACGCTGATGATGACCCCCGAGCCGGAGTCCGGAACGCGCAGCTCGATGATGATCTGGCCCTGCTCCGTGAACTTGATCGCGTTGTTCGCGAGGTTGAGCAGGATCTGGGTGAGGGCGCGGCGGTCCGTCTTCACATGCAGCTCCTCCTCGGGCATCCGCGCCTCGAAGAGCAGCCCCTTCTGTTCCGCCAACGGCTCCAGCGTGGCCGCGACCTCGTGCACCACCAGCTGGCAGAGCAGCGGCTCCAGGTGCAGCTCCACCTTGCCCGACTCGATCTTGGCCAGATCGAGCAGATCGTTGATGAGCGAGAGCAAGTGCTGGGCGCTGCTCTGGATGACGCCCAGCTGCTTGCCCTGCTCGGGGCTCAGCGGCCCTGGGAGGCGCATCAGCAGCGTCCCCGTGAAGCCAATGATGGCGTTGAGGGGGGTGCGCAGCTCGTGGCTCATGCTGGCCAGGAACCTGTCCTTCGCTCGACTGGCGCTCTCCAGCTCGAGGTTCTTCTCTTGCAGCGTCTCTTCGAAGTGCTTGCGTTCGGTGACGTCGCGGGCCGCGGCGAACACACCCTGCAGCTTGCCGTCGCGGTCGTCGAAGGTGGTCGCGTTATAGGAGACGACCGTCTCCGTCCCGCTCTTGGCCCGAGCGGTCAGCTCGTAGTTCGTGACCTTGCCTCGCTGGAGCACCAGCCGGATGCCCTCCTCGGCCCGCTCGGGCTCCGTGAAGTACTGCTTGAAGGCCGAGCCGATCAGCTCCTCGCGGGTGGACGCGATCAGCGCCTCCATCTGTTGGTTGACGTCGGTGATGATACCCATGGGATCGGTCGTCATCAGGGCGTCGATGTTGGACTCGATCAGCGAGCGTGTATAGAGCTGCTGGTCGCGCAGCTGTCGGTCGAGGCGCTTCTGCTCCGTGATGTCGCGGGCGGCCGCCAGGATGCCCTGGGGCTTGCCTGCGGCGTCGGAGTACACGCCGGCGTTGAAAGACACCGTGATCCGCCGGCCATGGCGCGTGATCAACACGAGCTCGTAGCCGATGACTCGCCCCTCGGCCAGGGTCTGGTCGACCCCGGTGTGTGCGATCTCGGGCTCGGTGAAGTATCCCTGAAAGGGAGAGTTGATGAGGTGACGCTTCGTGTACCCGGTGAGCCGCGTGGCCTCCGCGTTCACGTCCGTGATGACTCCGTCAGGGGCGATGGCGAAGAGCGCGTCCGCCGAGGCCTCGATGAGGGAGCGGTTGTAGGCCTGCTCCTCGGCGAGTTGGGCTTGCAGCCGGCTCTGCTCGTGGATGTCGCGGGCCGAGGCCAAGATGCCCTGAATCTCGCCTTCTGCGTCGCGGTAGACCGAGGCGTTGAACGAGACATTGGCCTTGCGCCCTCCGCGGGTGCGAAGCACCAACTCGTAGTTGGTCACGACACCCTGAGCGAAGGTGCGCTTGACGCCCTCGTCGGCCAGCTCCGCCTCGGTGAAGTAGCGCTTGAAGGGGGTGCCGATGAGCTGCTCCCGCGAGAACTCCGTCATCCGACACATCTGCTCGTTGACGTCGGTGATGAAGCCCTCGGGATCCACGGTGACCAGGCCGTCCGTCGAGGACTCGATGAGCCCCCGCAGGTAGGTCTGCTGCTCGCGCATCTGCTCTTCGAGCCGCACCCGGTCGGTGATGTCGCGGGCGGAGGCGAAGATGCCGCGCACCTCACCGTGCTCGCCCTGGAACACGGAGGCGTTGAAGGAGACGTGCAGCACCCGCCGTCCGCGACCGTGGATGGTCAACGCGTACTCGGTCACGACGCCGCGGTCGAAGGTCTCTTGTACGCCGGCCCGCGCGCGCTCTGGATCGGTGAAGTAGTCGGCGAAGGGGGTGCCGATGAGATCCTGCCGTGTGTAGCCGCTCATCTGACACATCTTGTCGTTCACGTCGGTGATCGTCCCGCCTGGATCCACCGTAATCAAGCCGTCGACAGATGACTCAATGAGCCCGCGAAGGTAGGTCTGTTGCTCCCGCAGCTGCTCTTCGAGCGCCTTCTGCTCAGTGATGTCGCGCGCGGCGGCGAAGACCCCCTGCAGGTTGCCATCCGCGCCGACGAAGGTCGTGGCGTTGTACGAGACCACCGTCTCCCGGCCCTCCTTGCTGCGGGCCGTGAGCTCGTAGTTCGTCACCTTTCCCTGTTGCAGGACCAGCCGGATGCCCTGCTCGGCGTGCTGTGGATCGGTGAAGCACTGCTTGAAGGGGGTGCCGATGAGCTCCTCCGGCGAGAAGCCCGTGAGCCGCTCCATGTGTTGGTTGACGTCCGTGATGATGCCCAAGGCGTCGGTGGTGGCGAGGGCGTCGATGTTCGCCTCGATCAGGCCCCGCGTGTTGGCCTGCGAGGCGAGCAGCTGCCCCTCCAAAGCCTTTTGATCGCCGATGTCACGGGCAGAAGCGAAGATGCCGCGCACGTTCCCGACGGTGTCCTTGAACACGGCGGCGTTGAGGGACACCGCCACCGTCGCCCCGTCGGCCACGCGCAGATTGAGGACGCAGTTGCGGACCAGACCTTCGTCGAAGGTCTGGCGCAGCCCCTCGGCGGCCCGCGCCGGCTCCGTGAAGTAGGCGGGGAAGCGGCTGCCGATGATCTGGTTGCGCGGCCGACCGACCATCCGACACAAGGTGTC
>CALBMW010000400.1 GCA_937896275.1 uncultured Myxococcales bacterium | reverse complement strand
CTGCCGGTGCTCCTGCGCTCGGTCTTCGCCTGGGACCGGCTCTTCGCTGGCGCGCGCACCGTGCTCACGCTCCACAACCTGGGCCATCAGGGCACCTTCGGGGCAGGCGCCGCCCTCGACGTCGGGCTCGGCCCGGCGCTCGAGTTGCTGCATCAGGGTGAGCTGCAGGCCGGGCGCTTCGGATTCCTGCTCACGGGTCTCCTGCACGCCCACGCCCTGACGACGGTGAGCAGGACCTACGCGGCCGAGATCCAGACGCCGCAGCACGGCGTCGGCCTCGACCCCTACCTGCGCGCGCGCCACGATTCGCTCTTTGGCATCCTCAACGGCATCGACGACCAGGAGTGGCACCCGGCCGTAGACGTCCACCTGCCACAGCGCTACTCGATCGACGACCTGAGCGGCAAGGCGCGCTGCAAGGCCGCGCTGCAGGAGGGCATGCACCTGCCGGACGCGCCCGACGTGCCGGTGATCGGCGTCGTCTCGCGCCTGGTGTGGCAGAAGGGCTTCGACCTCTGTCTCGCCGTCCTGCCCCACCTGCTGCGCCGACGATCCGCGCAGCTGGTCGTGCTGGGGACCGGCGAGCACCGCTACGAAGCCTTCTTCCACCAGCTGGCGCGCGCCTTCCCGCGACAGGTGGCCTATCAGTCCGCCTTCAGCGAGCCGCGCGCGCACCTGATCGAGGCGGGCGCCGACCTCTTCCTCATGCCCTCGCGCTACGAGCCGTGCGGCCTCAACCAGCTCTACAGCCTGCGCTACGGCACCCCCCCGATCGTGCACCGCACCGGCGGCCTGGCCGACTCGGTGTGGCCCTACGACGCGGACGCCGATCGGGGCACCGGCTTCGTCTTCGACCACTTCACCGAGGTCGGCCTCTACTGGGCCCTCAACCACGCGCTCGACCACTGGGGCCAGCGGGACGAGGCCGGGCGAGCGCGCTGGCTGGCGTTGCAGAGGCGCGGGATGGCGCTGCCGCTGGGGTGGCAGCATCGGGTGGGCGAGTACCTCGAGGTGTATCGGCGGGCGTCCGCGGGCTGAGAGCCTGCCCCGAGGGGCGCCGCGCGCGCTCAGCCGGTGTAGGTGACTTGCACGGTCTGGATGATGTACCGGAGCGCCTGCTCGACCACCTCGGTGCGGGGGTCTCGCACGACGATGTAGCCGTCGCCCTCATAGCCCTCGGCCCGGGGCGCGCCGATGGTGGGGAGCTTGGCCTCCGCGACCAGCGCGCCCAGGTGCTCGTGCACCTTCTTGACGCCCGTCACGCGCGCGACGCGGCCGTGGCCCATGCCCCGGAGGAAAGCGGAGCCGACGGCGTACTTGCGCTCCCAAGGACCGTCGAATTCGCCGTCGACGACCGCCCGCGCCCAGGCCCCATAGAGGTCGCGCTCGTGGGCCAGGCCGGTCATGAGGCTGATATTCGCCCCGGGCGGCCGCTGCGCGATCTCACCGATGACCACGCTGCCGTCGGCGCGGCGGAACCACTCCATGTGGGTCATGCCGTCGGTGAGGCCCAGCGCGCGGACGGCCTCGAAGCCGATCGTGCGGGCCGCGTCGAACTCGGCGCCACCGATGTCGCGTGGCTCGACGCAGCACCACTGGATCCACGGGTTCTCCATCGCGTGCAGGCAGCTGGGCTCGTAGCGCGAGATGGAGTGGAGGCGGGGTACGCCGCCGAGGGTGAGCGTCTCGAAGCTGAACTCCTCGCCCTGGAGGAACTCCTCGAGCAGCACCGGACGCTCGGCGGAGACGTGCAGGCCGCGGAAGGCGGCGCGCAGCTCGTCGGCGGACCGCAGACGGAAGGTCGACTGGGCCCCCATCCCGGCGGGCGGCTTGAGCACGATGGGATAGCCGACCTCGCCCACGAACTCGCGCGCGGCGGCCTCGTCGTCGACCAGGGCGCTGCGGGCCACCGGTAGGCCGGCGCCCCGCAGCGCGGCCTTCATCTTGGCCTTGTCGCGGAAGAGCTCGGCGACCCGCGACGAGGTGCCCGAGACGCCGAGGTGCTCGCGGGCGAGCCCGAGCTGCACCATCAGCGCCTCGAGGATGCCCACGATGCGATGCGGCTGGCCGTGGCGGCGGCGCAGGACCTCGCAGCCGTCGATCACGTCCTTGGCCGAGAGCGGCTCCGTCACGCGGACGACGTCATGGTAGAGCGCCGCGTCGTCGCCGCCGGGGGGGGTGTGCACGACGCCGAGCAGGCGGACGCCCGGCAGGCGGGCGCAGGCCCGGACGAAGCGCATGGTGACGTCGGTCGGAAAGGGGGCAACGAAGACGACGTTTTTCAGCATGACCGGGAGGATGAGCCGGCCGAGGCGACGCGTCAACGGAACGTATGGCGTTCCGACGCGCGCGGATCTACTTTCGCGCGCATGCGCGTAGTCTTCCTCGCCCCGTCCTATCCGCCCGAGATGATGCAGTACACCCGCGGCCTCGCCGAGCTGGGGCACGAGGTCTGGGGCGTGGGCGACACGCCGCCCGCGAACCTGCCCGAGCAGGTCAAGCGGTGCCTGCACGGCTACCTGGCCGTGCCGCGCCTCCTCGACGAGGACGACGTGCAGGCGCGCGTGATCGCGTGGCTGGGCGGCAAGGCGCCGGACCGCGTGCTGTCCAACTGGGAGCCGCTGGTGATCCTGGCGGCGCGCCTGCGCGCGCACTATGGCCTGGCGGGCATGAGCGTCGACACGGTGCTGGGCTTTCGGGACAAACAGCTCATGAAGGAGCGCGTCGCGGCGGCCGGGCTGCGGGTGCCGCGCTCGCGCCGCGTCCGAACCACGACCGAGGTCTGGGCGGCCGCCGAGGAGATCGGCTACCCGCTCATCCTGAAGCCGATCGCCGGGGCCGGCAGCGCCGACACCTTCCGCTGCAGGGACCGGGCGGAGCTCGAGTCGGCCCTCGCGTCGACGCGGCACGTCGAGGAGGCGAGCTGCGAGGAGTACATCGAGGGCGAGGAGTTCACCCACGACACGCTCTGCGTCCGTGGCAAGCCGGTGTACGAGAACGTCGCGCAGTACCTGCCCAAGCCCATCGAGATGCGATCGATCGAGTGGGTCAGCCCGGTGATCATCACCGTGCGCGACCTGAAGCAGAAGCGGCTGCAGCCGGGCCTGAAGTTGGGGCGCGGCGTGTTGAAGGCGCTGGGCATGGCGGACGGCTTCACGCACATGGAGTGGTTCCTGACCCCCAAGGGCGAGGCCATCTTCGGTGAGATCGCGTGCCGTCCGGGCGGCGCGCACCTGGTCGACCAGATGAACTACACCTCGGACATCGACCTGTTCCGGGAGTGGGGGCGCGTCGCCACCGAGGGGCGCTTCGAGGCCAAGGCGCCGCGCAAGTACAACGTCGGCATCGTGTTCAAGCGCGCGCAGGGACAGGGCCGCATCACCCGCATCGAGGGGCTGGGCAGCTGGCTGCACGACGCGGGCGCGTGGGCCGTCGAGGAGCGCCTGCTCCGCCCGGGCACGCAGCGTCGCAACTGGAAGAACACGCTGCTCTCGGACGGACACGTCGTCGTGCGGCACCCCGACTGGGATGAGGCGCACCGGCTGTCCTTCGCGGCGGCGACGGGCATACGGATGTTCGCCGAGTGAGGTCGATCCCCGGCGTGGTGGACGTCGCGGTGTTTCGCGGCGCCGAGGCGCGCGCCGACGCGGCCCCCGATCTGCTGATCGAGGTGCCCCACGGGGCGACGCGCACGGAGGACTTCGCCGCCCTCGAGGCGCAGCTCACCAGCCCGTTGCCGGCGAGCCTCGTGGACTTCTTCCACGTCAACACCGACGCCGGCGCGCCGGAGTTGGCCGCGGCGGTCGCGCGACGCTTCATCCTCGCGCACCCGGCGCGGATCGCGGCGGTGCTGTGCGCCCGCATCCCGCGCACCTTCATCGACTGCAACCGCCGGGTCGACGCCTCGCCCGAGGCCTTCGCGGCGGGCGGTGTGACGCCCGGTCTCATGCCGTGGATCACGACCGCCGAAGACCGCGCGCGCCTGCTGGGCCTCTACGATGCCTACGTCGGCGCCTTCCGCGGGGCCGCCCGGGGCGCGCTCCCCGCCGGCGCCCTGCTGTTGCTGCACACCTACGCGCCGCGCGACGTCGGGGTCGAGGTCGACGCGAACATCGTTCAGAGCCTGCGCGCCGCGTACCAGCCCGAGGTCGAGCCCACCTGGCCCCTGCGCCCCGAGGTCGACGTCATCGGCCGTGACCTCGACGGCCGCGACTGGTCCCCTGCCCCGGTGGTCGACCGGCTGCGCGCGCTGCTGGCGGAGGTCGGCGTGACGCTCGCCCACGGCGCCACCTACCCGCTGCATGCCAGCACGCTCGCTCATGGCCACGTCATGGAGTGGCCGGGGCGCGCGCTGTGCGTCGAGGTGCGACGGGACCTGCTGGCGGAGCCCTTCGAGCCCTTCGCGCAGATGCGGATCGGGGTCGAGAAGACCGAGCGGTTGGCCGGGGCGCTGTCGGGGGCGATGGGGACCTTCTTCGAGTCCGGGGGCTGAGGGCGGCGACGGAGGGCGAGCCGGCAGAGTGAGCTCGCCGCGCCCGCACAGGCCGTCGCTGCGGTCCCTGTCGCTCACCCCCCGCGCGACCACGCTGGCCATGCTTCACCGCCGGGTCCATCATGGCTTCCCCTCCCCACAGCCGGGCATGCTGCGATGGGCTTTCGATTTCTGCACGCGGCCGATCTGCACCTGGACACCCCGTTTCAGGGCCTCTCGCGGGTCGCGCCCGCGCTGGCGGAGCGGCTCGTCGACGCGAGCCTCGACGCCCTCGACCGGCTCGTCGAGGTGGCCGTCGAGCAGCAGGTGCTGTTCGTGGTGCTCGCGGGCGACGTGTACGACGGGGCGGATCGCGGCCTTCGCGCTCAACTGCGGCTGCTGGCGGCGACGCGACGGCTGGCCGAGGCGGGCATCGGCACCTTCATCGCCCATGGCAACCACGATCCCGTCGACGAAGGCTGGTCCGCCGTGCAGCGATGGCCGGACGGCGTGCACGTCTTCCCCGCGGACGAGGTCGCGACGCACGCGCTGCGTGCGCCGGATGGGACGCGGGTGACCGTCTCGGGCATCAGCTACGCGCGCCGCGAGACGCGCGAGAACCTCGTCGGCCGATTCCCGCCGCCCGCGGGCGATGGCTTCCACGTGGCGGTGCTGCACGCCAACGTGGGGGACGTCGCCGAGCACGCGGCGTACAGCCCGTGCCGCCTCGACGACCTCGTGGGCACCGGTCATGACTACTGGGCGCTCGGCCACATCCATCGGCGCGCGATCCTGCGCGCCGCGAGGCCGTTGGTCGCCTATCCGGGCAACCTGCAGGGGCGCAGCTTCAAGCCCTCGGAGACGGGGCCGAAGGGTGCGCTGCTCGTCGAGGTGGCGGACGGTGAGCCCGTGACCCGGTTCGTGGATCTCGCGCCGATCCGCTTCGAGGAGATCGCGGTGGACGTCTCGGCCTGCGAGGACCTGGGCGCGGTGTGCGACGCCCTCGTCGAGACGGCCGAGGCGCTGGTCGGCGGCGACCGTCTCATCGTGCTGCGGGCCCGCGTCTTCGGCGCGACTGCGGCCTACGACATCCTCGTCCGGCCCGAGGCCAGCGATGTACTCACGCGGGCGCTGGGAGAACGGGGCGGAGCGCTCCCGCAGGTGCACTGGGCCGACCTGGCGCTGGACGTCGGCCCGCCCATCGACCTCGCCGCGCTCCGCGGACGGGGCGACCTGCTCGGCGAGCTGGCGGACGAGGCGACGCGCTTGTCCGAGGACCGGCTCGCGCTGCGTGGCCTGCTGGCCCAGGAGGAGGCGCTGCGCCCGCTGCTGGGCGAGATGGACGACGCGGCGCTCGCCGCGCTCGTCTGGCGCGCCGCCGAGCTGGCCGTCTCGCTGCTGGACGAGGAGGTCTGAGGTGCGCGTCAGCGGCCTGCACATCGAGGGCTTCGGTCACTTCCAGGGCTTCGACCTGCGCGACCTGTCCGGCGGACTGACGGTCCTGCACGGTCCCAACGAGGCCGGCAAGTCCACCTTGCTTCAGTTCCTGCTCCACGTCCTGTTCGGTCCCGAGGGCGGCCGACGGATGCGGCCGCGGGCGCTCGCCGGCGGGCGCCTGGGCGGCCGGTTGGAGATCGTCTCGGGGCTCGACGCCTTCGTGGTCGAGCGCCTGGACGGCGCGCCGGTGGTGGTGCGCGAGCGCGGGCGTTCGCTCGAGGGCGAGGACGTCCTGCGGGCGCGCCTGCAGGGTGCCGACCGCAGCCTCTTTCGCGCCGTCTTCGGTTTCTCTCTGGCCGACTTGGCGGGCTTGGAGG
>CALBMW010000399.1 GCA_937896275.1 uncultured Myxococcales bacterium | reverse complement strand
GGCCTCCGTGTGCAGGCGGTGAGGGCCCAGATCGGCGAGGTGGTCGCCCACCCGCTCGCTGCCGGCCAACCCGCCGACCCGCGGGCGCGCCTCGAGCAGCGTGACCCGCGCGCCGCCCTCGACCAGGACCGAGGCCGCCGCGAGCCCGGCCGGCCCTGCCCCCAGGATCACCACGCGCATCAGAAGGCTCCGGGCCCCCGCGGCGCCGCCACCGCGCCCTCGCGCACCCAGCCCGCCCCGCGCCACACCGTGCGCAGCATGCGCAGCGCGTCGAGCAGCCGGAACTTCGAGCGACCACGCCGCGCCCCGTAGGCCACCGGCTCGAAGCGGAGGGGCACGCCGAGCGCGACGGCGCCGAGCGTCAGGGTGGTGGTCAGCGAGAAGCGGTCGGGCAGCACCGGCGCGAGCCGCTCGAGCAGTCTGCGATCGAAGACCCGCAGGCCGCTGTTGAGGTCGGGCAGCGCGCGCCCCGTCAACACCTGGGCCAACAACACCGCGATGGCCTTGCCCAGGCGGCGCGCCGGCGACGCGTCCGCGGGTCGAGCGCCGACCGCCATGCCGCCCGGCGGGGCCGACTCGACCAACCTCGCGAGATCCGTGGGCGCGTAGGTGCCGTCGCCGTCGATCAGCGCGATGCGTCCGGCGGCGGTCGCCGCAACGCCGGCCCGAATCGCCGCGCCATAGCCGCGCCCCGTGCCCAGGCTGACCACCCGCGCGCCGTGCGCCCGGGCGATCGCGGCGCTCTCGTCGCGCGACCCGTCATCGACCACCACCACCTCGACCCCCGGGAGCGCGCGCGCCACGCCGTCGAGCACGGAGCCCAGCGCCGCGGCCTCGTCGCGCACCGGCACGACGATCACCAGATCGGTCACCCGCTCAGCCACGGTCCGGGCCGGCGGCGGGCCGCCACATCTCCCACAGGGGCCAGGCGGTCATCGCCAGCCAGGTCAGCCCCATGCCCAGCGCCGTCGGGAACATCAGCCCCGAGAATGCAGGCGACGCGAAGCGAATCAGGGGCGGCGCGAGCAGGTGAAGCAGCGTGGCCAGGCTACCCACCACGAGGACGCCCGACTTCAGGCGCGTCGACAGGCCGCACATCATGAACAGGTGCCCCAGGATCAGCAGGCACACCGACACGCTGAAGAGGTGGAAGTGGAAGGTCTCCATGATCTGCCGCGGTGGCTTCTGCAGGCGCAGCGCGGTCGCCTCGGTCACGACCGCCGGCGATCCGGCTTCGGGCAGATCCAGGAGCGGCCCGTCCGCCTCCGACGCGGCCGGGTCGGGCGCTGGGGAGGGCGGCGGGGTCTGCTCGCCCAGATAGTAGCGAGCGGCCCCCGCCGGGGCGGCGCCCAGGTCGTCGTCCAGGTAGAACCAGACGCTCGTCGCGTAGCCCACCAGCAGAAACACGCAGAAGACGGAGTAGACCACGCGCGCCTCGAAGGACAGGCGGGCGATGGGCGTGGGCTTGGCGAAGACGCGCACCGCGCTCAGGGTGTCCGGGCGGTCTGGGCCGTCGGCGCGACCTTCAGCGGCCCCTCCGCGCGGGCCACCGCCAGCACCGCGAGGGCCCGCTCGACCGCCAGGGTCGCCGACTTCGACGAGATGGTCGCCCCGCTGATCGCGTCAATCTCGTGCTCGAAGCGCAGGGGTTCTCCCGGGCCGCGCCCCACGAACTGCTTGCGGAAGCGCGCCTCGCGGATCTCCTCGCCGTGGCCCTCGCGGTACACCATCACCTCGGTCCGCTCCACGCGCCCGTCGGGCCCCAGCTTGATGCCGAAGGTGATCGGCTCGTGCTGGCCCTGCTCGTCGTGGACGATCGCGTAGCCGTCGATGTGATCGCCGGTGCGCGCGACGAAGATCACGTGCTCCGCCTGTCGCGGCACGTAGCCCAGCCGCGCTTGCAGCGCTGCCGCGTGCTGCGTCGTAATCAGCTTCACGTAGCCCACCCGCTTCGACGCGCGGAAGAAGTCCTTCAGCAGCGTCGGCGTGGTCCAGTAGGTCGCGTCGGCCCCCGCCGGCACGGGCGCCGCCAGGACGGTGAGCAGGGCCGCTTTGGCCAAGGCCGAGGGTCGAAACATGGCGGTCGCTCCCAGGGGCGGCATCGGTAACAGATTCAAAACAGGTACGCCACCGAGGCGGCGAACGAGAAACGGGCGCGGCGCGCCCCCGTCCAGAAGTCGCCACTCCAGGCCTCGGGCGCGGCCTCCTCGTCGTCCGTGCCCTCGGTCTCGAGGCGGTAGTCGGTCTTGAGGACGAAGGCCTCGATAGGCCTGAAGTTCAGGCCCATCGTCAGCCGGCGACGGTCGCCCTGGGCGCTGTCCCGGTCGAGGTCCGTGTCCTTGCCCTCGTAGCGGAGCACCGCGGTGAAGGTGGCCTGCTGCAGGTCCTTCGGCAGCAGGGCCCACAGCGGCGCGATCGTGAAGTGGAGGTCGGCCTCACCGTAGAAGCCCCACATGTCCGTCGGCACCGCGTCGCGCGTGTTGGCGGCGCTCGAGGCCGAGAAGCCCTCGACGAAGCCTTCGTCGATCCACACCCGCACCACCTCACCGATCAGCTCCACGGGGCCCAGCTTCCATCGCAGGTCGAGGTTGCCCAGGTTCACGCGGTTGTCCTGCAGGTCGTACTCGCCGGAGTAGCCGGACGCGCCCACCTCGAAGGCCAGGCTCGGGCTGTAGGCCAGCCGCCCGGCGATGGCCTTGTCGGGGTTGTTGTCCTGCAGGTGCGAGCCCCGGGCGCCGCGCAGGCCCGAGCCATCGTAGAGGCGCGCGTCGAGCCCGTTGACGACGTAGATCTCGTAGCTCAGCCGCTGGTCGCCGAGCGGGATCTTGCCCAGCAGGCCGGCCCCTGACTCGAACCATGTGGTGGGCAGCACCGTGGTGTAGGCCAGCGGCCGGTCGACGAGGTCGCGGGTCGGGGCGTCGTGTCGCAGGTTGTAGGCCCCCACCGGCATCAGGATGACGCCGGCACGCAGCACCAGCCACTCGGCGATCTCGAAGTCCACCACCGAGAACTCGAGCAGCACCTCCCCCGCCTCGAGCGCCCCGTCGCGCTTCAGCGGGCTGCCCGCGAACTCGAACTCGATCTCGGTCGCCGTCGAGATCCGCGGGTGAAGTTGGCTGTAGACGAAGAGCACGAACCGGTGGTTGACGAAGGTCGTGATGTCGTCCTCGCCGTGGTGGAACTCGTGCTCGCCGTAGCCACCGAGCGTGGTCTTGTCGATGATCGCCGCCGCGCGGTCGGACAAGGTCGCCCGGCTGTCCGTTCGGCCATCGAATCGGTCGTCGACGACATCGCCGACCGATCGCGGGGCGGCCGGTCCCACCGCCGGATCGGGCAGCCCCTCGAGGTCGAGGACCGGGCCTGCGTCCTCCGAAGGCGCGGGCGCCTCTTGGGCGACGGCCGGTCGGCCGAGCGCCAGGATGCTCAGCGTGGCGACGACGATCCCGCGCATGGCGGCGCTCAGCCCTTCACGTCGATGGCGTACTCGGCCTCGATCCGCTCGACGATGCCCGCGGCGTCGACGGCGATCATCCAGGCGCTGTCACGGGCCTCCCATGCGCCCCACGCGATGTCGAGCATGGCGCGAATCTCTCCCGCCCGGGTCGCCGAGGCGCCGCCCTTGGCCGTCATCAGCCGCTCGATGGGCCGGAAGTACGGGTCCAGCTCGGACAGCTTGATCCACATCTCGGCCTGCGCGTCGGCGTCGTCGGGGTTGGCCGCCAGCATCTCCTGGACCTCGGCCATCTCGAAGGCCTCGTGCGCCACCGAGAAGGCCAGCGTCTTCTGCATCTCGAGGTCGAGCTCGTCCACGATGACCTTCAAGGCGGGCACGGTGTCCCACGCCACCGAGTCGGTGCCCGCGGCCGCGAGCGCCTCGGCCAGGGCGCAGCCGCCGTCGATCATCCCGTTGTAGAGCGTCGCCTCGAGGGCCGTGCCGTTGGTGGCGTCGCGCTTGGTGGCGACCAGCGCCAGGCCTCGGCGCGCGCCCTCGGCGTTGTCGACCGGCGCGCCCAGGTAACCAAAGGCCTCGTCCCAGTGGGACGCCGCCCCGTCCACCAGCTCGTGGTGCACGGACAGGAAGAAGAAGTCGATCAGCGTCTTCTCGATCCACTGGCGAGCGACCGTCGCGGCGAGGGGATCGTCGGTGGTCGCGCCCACCTCGAACCACGCCATCAACGTCGCGTCGAGCGCCGCGCCGGTGGCGGGCTGGCCGACGAGGTGGTCGTCGAGTCGGCCCTGGACCTTCTCCTGCAGGCTCGCCGTGTCCACATACGTGGCCCGCGCGGCCGCGAAGGCCGCGTTGCTCGTCGCCGCGTCGAATGGCTCCGCGGTCGCGGCGCTCAGCGCGGTCGCGATCTCGGCGTGGGCGGCCACGCGCAGCACCTGGTTCTGGTAGTTGACCGCGTCAAAGGCCGCGTAGGTGTCGGCCTCGCACTGCAGTGGTCGCTCGCTGCCCGCGGGGGCGCTGGGGCTGCCATCATCGCCGTCGTCGCAGCCGGCGAGCAGCGCGACGGCGGCGATCGCGAGTGCACCGCGCCGGAACAGTCGGTTCGAAATACGCATGAGATCACTCCTCTCTGGAATCGTGTCAGCCCGAGGGCGTGCGGCATTGGCCCACGGCGTCGACCTCGGAGCGGAGGCACCGGGTTCCGCGTGGGCAGTCTTGGTCGGTCTCGCAGCAGACGCCTTCACAGCCGGAGCCATCGGGCGCCTGCACGCAAATCGTTCCGGTGGGCGTGTTGGGATCGGTGCCCACGAAGGTCGCCGTGCCGTAATAGGGATCGACCACCTTGCGACCCGGCTCACCCTGGTTGCTGTCCAGCCAGTCGTAGACGCCCGGCTGCGCGAAGGTGAAGCGCCAGAAGGTGTAGGCGGGTCGGGCGACGCAGTGGCCGGCGGCGTCCATGCTGTCGCAGAGCGCGTTCGCCGGATCCTCGGGATCCACGAAGTTGTAGGGGCGCACCAGGTTCGGCGAGTAGAGCGTCTCGGGCCCCGCGATGGACGTCACGTTGGCGGGCGCGCCGGGCAGGAAGTTGCGGAACTCGACGGTCTGTCCCGGCTTCACGCCATCGAGGCAGCGGGGCGAATAGGTGCGGTACACCCCGTCGCGGACGCGGTTCAGGTCGACGACCCACCGCGCGCGCGCCTCGGCGCTGTGTTGCACGGGCGGGCTCTGCTGATGCCGCGCGCCGTCGCAGCCCGCCCCGGCGAGCAGCAGGCAGGTGACGAGGGTGGAGGATCTCATCGTCGAGCCACCTCGGTCAGCCTGCGCTGAAACAGGGTCACCCGCGCGTCGGGGCCGCGCGCGACCTCGGGCGCCGAGAAGGTCACGATGGGTCGCCAGGCCGGGCCCTCGACGAAGCCGGCCGCGGTCGAGGTGGTCAGCACGGTGACGCCGGCGTCGGCCAGGCGCGCCGCCTCGCGCTCGAGCACCTCGGCGCTGGCCGGACGCGCCACGCGGTACATGGGGGCCTGGTGCTGGAACAGCCGCGCCTCCTCCCCGGCGAAGACCTGCAGGCCGGCGGGCTCGCGATGGGCGGTGATCCAGTCGACGACCTTCGCCGTCGGTGCCGCATCGCGGCCTTGCCCGGCCGCCAGGGGGAGCGCCGCGCCGATCAGCAGCGCTGCGAGCGCACCGACGAGCACGCGCTCGCGAGGCCACGCCGCCAGGCCCGCGCCCAGCGCCGCGCCGATGATCGGCAGCAGCGGGACGACGTGGCGCGGCTTGAGCACGTTCTGACCCAGCCAGACCCACACGAGGTAGGGCAGCGCTGCCAGCGCCAGCCAGGCCAGCGCCCGCGGAGCCCGCCCCCGCAGCAGACCCCCGAGGGCGAGCGCGGCGAGGGCCGCCAGGCCACACGCGACCCCGGTCGTCGCGCCGGGCCCCGCCGACAGCGGCACGTCACCGGGCCAGGCGGCGCCCAGCCCTGCCGCCCACGCGTCCCATGCCAGCCGGGCGCCGCGCGCGCCCAGTCCGGCGCCCAGGTGCGCGCCGCCGCCCATCGCGCTGCCGCCCCACTCGGTGAGGTGCCCCCGCGCGAAGGCCAGACCGTGCTCGAGCAACTCGCTCGGACCCACCAGCGCGGCCAAGGGCAGGAGCCAGGCCGCCACGCCCAGGACGCCGCCGACCAGCAGCGGCGCGCTCCGCCGTCGCAGGGCCGACACGGCGAGCACGCCCAGGCCGGCGACCAGCGGCGCCCACGAGAGGCGCACGCCCAGCACGAGCCCCATGAGAAGGCCGGCGGCCACGGCGAGGTGGGGCGGCGGGGCCACGCGCGTCGCGCCGGC
>CALBMW010000398.1 GCA_937896275.1 uncultured Myxococcales bacterium | reverse complement strand
GTCGGGACGGCCGCGTGCGCGTCGTGTCGAGCCGCAGCTCGTCCCGGTCGCCCGAGCCGGCCGCGCTCGCCGCGTCGCTGCGTGAAGCCAGGCGCCGCGCGATGTCCGGAAAGCTGTCGACCTGTTGAAAGTTACCTGCCCCGCGCGCCAGCGTGACACCGCCGATGTCGGCCTTGCCCTCGAGCCACGCCACCACGGCGTCGGCGCTCATGAGCTCGTAGACGAGCCCTCGATCGCTCCGGACACGCCACGCCGCCGCGCCGCCTGCGCTGGCCTTGGCCGTGGCATCCAGATCGACGATGCGCGTAGCGTCGCCCTCGTCCGCGTCGTCTGGGAGCCCGTCGAGGCGCTTCTGGCCGTGTTCGAGGTCATCGGCGCCGAAGGTGAAGCCGCCCGCGCCACTGCCAACGCGCGGACCGGCGTCGGCCGGGGTGTGCAGCGGATCGAGGATGCTCGACAGGTCGAAGCGCTCTTCCCCGGTCGGCATGCTGCCGAGGCCGTCGTCACCGTGGGGGGCGACGTCAGGCGAGAGATCGCCCCCGAGGCTGCCGAAGTCGGGGCCCGGCGCCGGCTCACCAAGGCCGGGATCGAAGCCGCCGGGGAGGCCGAGCGCGCCGAAGTTGCCGACCGACGCGGGCGCCCCGAGGAGGGCCCGATCGCCGCCGAGCGGGCGCCTCGCGGGCGCGGCGGCCAGATCTTCACCAGGCTGATCGACTGTGAATGGGCGACCGCATTGATCGCAGACGACGGTGACCTCGCCGCCAGCGACCGGACGGGCCTCGTTCTGGGCCCCACAATGGCGGCATCGGACCTGCACGACGACCGAGACGTTGCCACAGCGTCGGAGCCAGCGCCAGTCCGCACGCGAAGGCGGGTCTCAACCCTCGTAGGGAGACACGAAGCTCGCCAGGATCTTGCGCTCGCCGATCTCGTCGAAGTCGATCGTGAGCGTGGGTCGCGTACCGCTGGCGACACGTTGTACGCGGCCCGCGCCGAACTGGGCGTGCCACACGCGCATGCCGGGCCGGTAGGCGCCCCCGTCGGCGCCGCCGAAGTCATCGTAGGTCGGATCGGTGCACAGCTCGTCGGTGGACGGCGCCGGCGCCACGGCCACCGGATCGTGGGCGTGGGGCCAGGCGCCGCTGCGCCGAAGCCTGGAGGCCGGCGGCGGCTCGGGCAGATAGCGTGGCTCGACCGCCTCGGGCGGCAGCTCCGACAGGAAGCGGCTCGACGCGTTGTGGCGCGTCTCACCGAAGGTGTTGCGCTGCCGGGCGCGGGTCAGCACCAGGCGGCGACGAGCGCGCGTGAGAGCCACGTAGCAGAGGCGCCGCTCCTCCTCGATGCCCTCGCCGTCCCCGAGCGCCCGCGCGTTGGGGAAGACGCCCTCCTCGAGACCGAGGACGAAGACAACCGGAAACTCGAGCCCCTTGGCGGCGTGGATGGTCATGAGTGAGACCGCCCCCCCCGAGAGGTCCGCGAGGTCGATGTCGCTCACCAGCCGAACCTGCTCCAAATAGGCCGCGAGCGAGGGATCGGCGGCCTCACGCTCGTGCGTCTCGAGGGCGTCGACGAGGCGCCAGACGTTGCCTTCGCGGCCCTCGCCCGACTCGCGCCCGAGATCGTCGTCGGCCGCCTCGAGGACGAGGCCGCTCTCGGTGAGCAGCGCGCGCACCCGCTCGCTGGCGGGGCGGCCGTCGTCGCGGCCCGCGCGGTCGAGCATGTCCATGAAGGACTCGACCCCTGCCCGCGACCGCCCGCGCAGATCGCCCGCGGCGATGGCCGCCGGGGCGGCCACGTGGAGGCTGCAACCGAGGGCCACGGCGCGCGCCCCGAGGCGCTCGAGCGAGGTGCGCCCGACGCCCCGCGTGGGCGTGTTCACCGCGCGACGGAAGGCGACGTCGTCGTTCGGGTTCACCAGGAGCCGCAGGTAGGCCATGACGTCGCGCACCTCGGCCCGGTCGTAGAACGAGCGACCCCGCACCACCACGTAGGGCGTGCCGGTCTGGGCCAGCGCCTCCTCGAGATCGAGCGACAGGTGGTTGGCGCGCATGAGCACGGCGACGTCGCCCGGGGCGAAGCCCTCCTCGCGACAGAAGCCACGGATGCGCTCGGCCACCCATCGGGCCTCGCCGCGCGCGTCGTGCGCCGCGAAGAGCTCGAGTCGCAGGCCGTCCGCGCGTTCGCTCCAGAGCGCCTTGCCCAGGCGACGCTCGTTGTGCGCGATCACGCCGTTGGCCGCGGCCAGGATGTGGCCGTCGCTGCGGTAGTTCTGCTCCAGGCGCAGGACGCGCGCGCCGCGATACTCGTGGGGAAACTGAAGGATGTTCTCCACCTCCGCCCCGCGCCAACCGTAGATGGACTGATCGTCGTCGCCGACCACGAACAGGTTGGCGTCCTGTGGGGCGAGGGCCTTGAGCCAGTCATATTGTGCCGCGTTGGTGTCCTGGAACTCATCGACCAACACCCAGCGCCAACGCGCGCGGTACCGGTCGGCGAGGGCCGGGACCTCTTGCAGCAGCTGCGCCGGGCGCACGATGAGATCACCGAAGTCGAAGGCGTTGGCGCGCTCCATCAGCAGCTCGTAGCGCGCGCCGGCCAGGCCGGGATCGACGACGGCCCACTCGAGCGGGGGCGTGGCCGACTCAGCGCCCTGCCCCGCGTTCTTCGCGGTGTCGATCGCGCGCCGCCATGCCTTGAGGCCCTTCGCGGGCAGAGCGCCGCCCAGATACGAGAGGGCCTCACGCAGGACGCCGATCTGATCGTCGTCGTCGTAGATGGTGAAGTTGCGGGTGCGGCCGAGCGCCGTGCCGTGCTCGCGCAGGAAGCGCGCCCCGAGCGCGTGAAACGTCGAGATGGTGAGCCCGGCCGGATCATGTTCGCCGAGCAGCGCCGCCACGCGCTCGCGCATCTCGCGCGCGGCCTTGTTGGTGAAGGTGAGCGCCAGAATCGAGGACGGCTGAACACCCGAGCGCACGAGGCGCGCGATACGGTGGGTGACCACCCGCGTCTTGCCCGTGCCTGCGCCGGCGAGCAGCAGCAGCGGCCCCTCGTCGTGGAGGACTGCGGCCCGCTGCACGGCGTTGAGCCCGCTCAGGTCGACCCCGGCTGCGTCCTTCACTCGACCGTAACGCTCTTGGCCAGGTTGCGGGGTTGATCGACGTCCGTCCCCTTCAAGTCGGCCACGTAATACGCCAGGAGCTGCAGCGGGATGGTCGTCACGAAGGGCTGAAGCATCTCCTCGACCACCGGCACACGGATGACGTCGTCGGCCTGCGCGGCGATCTCGAGATCGCCTTCGGACGCCACCGCGATCACACGCCCCTGGCGAGCCCGGGTCTCCTGCAGGTTGGAGGCGGTCTTGTCGTAGTGACTGCCCTTGGGCGTGATCACGACGACGGGCATGGCCTCGTCGATCAGCGCGATGGGGCCATGCTTCATCTCGCCCGCCGCATAACCCTCGGCGTGGATGTAGCTGATCTCCTTCAACTTCAGCGCCCCCTCGAGGGCGATGGGGAAGTTCACCCCGCGCCCCAGGTAGAGGAAGTCGCGGGCGTGCATGTACTTGCGCGCGATGCCCTCCACGTGCGCGGCGTGGCCGAGCTGGGCCTCGATGATGGTCGGCAGCTGCACCAGCGCCTCGAGGCGCGCCCGGACCGCCTCGCGGCTCATCGCGCCGCGCCGACGCCCGAGGTAGAGGGCGAAGAGCTGAAGACCGAGCATCTGCGTGACGAAGGCCTTGGTGCTGGCCACGCCGATCTCGGGCCCCGCGTGGGTGTAGATGATGTCGTCGCTGGCGCGGGCGATGCTGCTCTCGATGACGTTGCACACGCTCAGCACGCGCGCCCCGCGCCGCTTGGCCTCGTGGAGCGCCGCGAGGGTGTCCGCGGTCTCGCCCGACTGGCTCACGGCGATGAACAACGTGTGCTCGTCGACGATGGGGTCGCGGTAGCGGAACTCGCTGGCGAGGTCGACCTCGACCGGCACGCGCGCCGCCTGCTCGATGAAACGCTTGCCCACCAGGCCGGCGTGCCAGGCGGTCCCGCAGGCGCAGATGTAGATGCGGCGCATCTGTTCGATGGTCGCTGCGTCGAGGCGGACGTCCTCGAGGTGCACGTCACCTTGCTCCAATGAGATCCGTCCGCGCATCGTGTCGGCCATGGCGCGCGGCTGCTCGTGGATCTCTTTGAGCATGAAGTGCTTGAAGCCGCCCTTCTCGGCCTGGGACGGGGTCCACGTGATGTGGCGGGTGCCCCGCAGGACAGGGGCGCCGTCCAGCTCGGTGACGCGCATGCCGTCCCGCGTCAGGATCGCCATCTCGCCCTCGTGCAGGAAGAGGACATCGCGCGTGTGATCGAGCAACGCCGGGATGTCGCTGGCCAGGAACATCTCGCCGTTCCCTACCCCGATCACCAACGGGCTCGCGTTCTTGGCGGCGACGAGCTTGTCCGGCTCGGTGGATGACATCACGACGATGGCGTAGCTGCCGTCCACGACGCGGACCACGTCGCGCACGGCCTGCTCGAGAGACGCGCCGGCCTCGATCCGCTCGCGGATGAAGTGGCTGAAGATCTCGGTGTCGGTCTCGGACTTGAAGGCGTGCCCGCGGCCTTCGAGCTCGGCGCGCAGGGCCAGGTGGTTCTCGACGATGCCGTTGTGCACCACCGTCACCGGGCCGGCGCTGTGCGGATGGGCGTTGTTCTCCGAAGGGCGGCCGTGGGTCGCCCAGCGGGTGTGCCCGACGCCCAGGGTGCCCGTCAGCGGCTGCTCACGCAGCACCTCGGCCAGGCGCGCGAGCTTGCCGACGGAGCGGACGATTCGGGTCTCTTGCCCGTCCCACACCGCCAGCCCCGCCGAGTCGTAGCCGCGGTACTCGAGGCGGCGCAGGCCGCCCAGCAGGATGTCCGCGCTCTGCCGGCCCCCGATGTAGCCCACGATGCCGCACATGCTTCAGTCCTTCCCTTCGGCGGCGGTTTGCCGCGCCTTGCGCTCGACCCAGCCGGGTATGTTGCGCTGCCGGGATCGGCTCAGCGCCAGGGCGCCCTTGGGGACGTCCTCGGTCAGCGTGGTGCCCGCGCCGACGTAGGCGCCGTCGCCCACCGTCACCGGCGCGACGAGCTGTGTGTCCGAACCGATGAACGCCCCGGCCCCGACCACGGTGCGGAACTTGTCCTTGCCGTCGTAGTTGCAGGTGATCGTTCCGGCCCCGATGTTCGCGCCAGCGCCGATCTGGGCGTCGCCCAGGTAGCTCAGGTGGCTGGCCTTGGCGCCCGCGCCGAGTTCGGTCTTCTTGGTCTCGACGAAGTTGCCGACCTTCGCGCCGGTCCGCAGGACCGTGCCCTCACGAAGGCGCGCGAAGGGGCCCACCTGACAGTCGGCCTCGATGAGCGCCCGCTCGGCGTGGGTGTACGCCTTCACATGGACACCGTCGCCCACGGTCGTATCGATGAGGCAGACACCCTGCTCGAGGCGGCAGCCGCGACCCACCCTCGTCGCGCCCGTCAGGCTCACGTCCGGACCGATCACGGTGTCCGGCCCGACGGTGACGCCCGCGTGCAGCAGCGTGCGTTCGGGCGCGATCAGCGTGACCCCCGAGCGCATCAGCGCCAGCCGCAGGCGGTCCTGCAGCCGGGTCTCGGCCGCGGCGAGATCGACCCGATCGTTCACGCCGCCCGCGAGCTCAGCGGAGGCCCCCTCGAGCATCATCGTGCGCACCTCGTGCCCCGCCGCGCGCGCGGCGGCCACGACGTCGGTCAGGTAGTACTCGCCCTGGGCGTTCGAGCGCCCCAGGCCCGCCAAGGTGGCGAAGAGGAAGCGCGCGTCCACCCGATAGATGCCGGCATTGACCGCCGACAGGGCGAGCTGCTCGGGTGTGCAGTCGCGCGCCTCGACGATGCGCTCCAGCTGACCCTCGGCGTCGCACACCAGGCGCCCGTACATGGCAGGATCGGCGAGCCGCATGCCGACGACCCCCAGCGTCGCCGGGCCCGTGATCTGATCGAGGCGCTCGATCAGCGCCGTGGGCAGCGTCGGCACGTCACCGCTCAGGATGAAGACGTCGCCGTCGAAGTCGATGAGCTCCTCGCGTGCGCACAGCACCGCGTGGGCCGTGCCCAACTGCTCGGCCTGCAGCGCGAAACGCAAGGGCGCGCCGGGGAAGGCGGCGCCCAGGTAGGCCTGGACCTGCTCGCGCTGATGTCCGAGCACGGCCACGACCGGATTGGCCCCGATCTCGAGCGCGCTCTCGACGGGGTAGTGAATCATGGGCCGCCCCGCCACCGGGTGGAGCA
>CALBMW010000397.1 GCA_937896275.1 uncultured Myxococcales bacterium | reverse complement strand
GTGGTCGTGGCGCGGGCCGACGATCCGCCGCTGGCCTGGCTGCGCGCGGCCGAGACCGCGACGGCGATTGCCGAATGGTTTCGCGAACTTGGACGCGACGTCCTGTTTCTGTGCGACTCCCTCACGCGCGTGGCGCGCGCGGTGCGCACGGTCGGCGTGGCCGCCGGCGAGCCCACCACGCGGCGCGGCTTCCCCGCCTCGCTGGCGACCGTGATCGCGGGCCTGCTCGAGCGCGCCGCGAACGACGCGCACGGCACGCTGACCGCGGTCTACACGGTGCTCGTCGAGGGCGAGCGCACCGAGGATCCGGTGGCCGAGGAGGCGCGCGCCCTGCTCGACGGACACCTCGCGCTGGACGCGGGGCTCGCCGGGGCGGGACAGTTCCCGGCCCTCGATCTCGGGGCCAGCGTCAGCCGGTGCATGGACGCCCTGATCGAGCCTGGACAACGAGCGGCCGCCCGGCGCGTCCGCGGCTGGATGGCCGCCCTCGCCCGCAACCGCGGCCTCATCGAGGTCGGCGCCTACGCGGCGGGGGCCGATCCGACCACCGACGAGGCGCTGCGCAAGCGCGCGGCCCTCGAACTCTTCCTGCGACAGGCGCCCGACGAGGCGACCGACTTCGCCACCACCACCCACCGGCTGGCGGTGTTGGCGGCGTGATCGCGATCCTCGCGGCGTCGGCCCTCTTGACGGCGGTGAACGGCCCGGCCCCGGTGAGGGCCACGACGGGAGTACCCGTGATCCTGAGCGAGCAGCGCGACTTCCCCTTCGTGCACCTGACCTTGTACTTCGGCGTCGGCCCGGCCCACGACCCGCCTGGCAAGGAGGGCCTGACGGCGCTGGTGACCCGAACGCTGGTGCGCGGGACCACCGAGCACGGCCGGGCCGAGATCGAGGAGGCCATCGAGGCCCTCGGCACCGAGTTGATGACGGCGAACCAGAGCCACGCCGCGAGCCTCGGTGGCGCGGTGCTGACGCGCAACCTGCCGACCTTCGTGAAGCTCCTGGGCGAGGTGGTCACGAAGCCCGCCTTCGAGCCGGAGGAGATCGAGAAGGTCAAGCGCGAGATGATCGCCGAGCTCGAGGCCGATCGGGACGACGACGGCACGCTCGCGCGCGTGTGGTTCCGTCGGGTGGTGTTCGCCGGACACCCCTGCGGGCACGGCTCGTCCGGGATCCCCGAGACCCTGGCGACCATCACCGCCGATGACGTGCGCGCGCACTGGCTGCGCTCCTTCGGCCGCGCCAACCTCGTCGTCGGCGCCAGCGGGGACGTTGACGAGGCCACCCTGCGAGCGCTCCTCGACGCGGCGCTGACGGGGCTGCCGCCGGGCGAGAAGGCGAGCTGGGATCTGCCCGAGCCGCCGCACACCGAGGGTCGCGTCGTGGTGCTGGTGGACAAGGCCGACCGCACGCAGGCGCAGATCATCATCGGCCACCCCAGCCTGGCGGCCAACGACCCCGATCTCGACGCGCTGACCGTGGCCACGACGGCCTTTGGCGGCAACATGACCGCCCGGCTGATGCAAGAGGTGCGCGTCAAACGCGGCCTGAGCTACGGCGCCTACGCGCGCCTCTCCGCCGAGCGCGCGCACGGCTACTACGTGCTCACCGCGGCGCCGGAGGCGGCCAAGACCGTCGAGACGCTGAAGCTGCTGCTCGACGAGTACGATCGCTTCGTGGCCGAGGGGCTGACCGACGAGGAGGTCGACTTCGCGAAGAGCTACCTGGTCAACGCCTTCCCCTTCAGCGTCGAGACCGCCGCCGCGCGCACCGCCCAGCAGGTGCGCAACGTGCTGCTCGACCGCCCGGCGGACTACGTCGAGACCTTCGTGCCGCGCATCGAGGCCGTCACGGCGGATCAGGTGCGCGACGCCGTGCGCCGCCGCCTGAGCCCGCGCGACCTGACCGTCGTGGTGGTGTGCACGGCGCCCGAGCTGCGCGACGCGATGGCGGCGGTCCCCGGCGTGAGCGCCGTGCGGGTGAGGCCCTACAACGCGCTCGAGTGACGCCCTCGGCGTGACGCGCGGGGACGCGCGCCGCCCCCTGCAGTGACTCCGATCCGAAAGGAGGCGCCTATGCGCCCGATTGCCATCGCCGCGACGCTCTGCATGCTGCCCGCCTGCGACGACGCCGACAGCCTGCTCAACGGCGGCGCCGACGCCGGCGCCCAAGAGGTCGTCTTCGACGTGCCGCTCACGACGCCCGTCGCCACCCTCGACGCCGACGGGGTCGACGCGGTCTGCGCGGCGATGTACGGCGCCGTGATCCGCCAGGTGCCGCCGGAGACCCGCTGCGTGCCGGCGGGCATCATCGCCGGTGGGGACAGTGAGGGTGCCGACGCCGCGCGCGCCCAGTGCACGGACGCGGTCACCACCTGCGTGCGCCTCGCCTCGATCGGCACCAGCGCCCTGCCCGACATCCCCGCGGGCCCCTGCACCTTCTCCCGAGTCGAGGCCGAGACGTGCGACGCGACACTCGAGACGTTGAAGCCGTGCCTCGACACCCTCGCGGACACCGCCGTGGGCCAACTGCGGGCAAACCTCACCTGCGCGCTCGCCGGCACCCTCGACGTGCCGGTGCCCATGATCGAGATCCCGTCCGCCGACGGCGTGCAGGCCTGCGCCGAGTTCACGCTGCGCTGCCCGGGCTTCTTGGGGGGCATGACGCCGGACGCGGGCGCCCCCGACGCGGGCCCCGGCGACGCGGCCGCCCCCGACGCGGGGGTCGGCGACGCGGGCTGATGGCGCGCCTCAGGGGAGAGACATCTCCACCGACGCCGAGGTCAGCAGGTGGAGGCCGTGCTCCTCGAAGCGCGCGATGCCCAGGAAGAGGTCCTGCACCGCGGTGATCGGCGCCGCCTCGGCCAGGCGACGGCAGTAGGCGACCAGCTGGTTCTGCAGCGACATCGCCAGCGCCAGCAGCTGGTCCACCTCCATGTTCGGCTGCACCTCGTCCTCGCCCGCCGGGCGCACGGGGGTGGCGGTGAACCCGAACCACCGGCGCAGGACCCGCGGCTCACCCTCACGCTCGATCTCACCGACGATCTCGCGCGAACGGCGCTCGCGCTCGTGCAGGTAGCGCAGCATCCGCCCCGAGGTCTCGTCCACCGTCTCGCTCGCGCGTCGACCGAAGAGGTCCTCCAAGGCGGCGTGGTAGTCGTGGATGCTCTCGATGAGATCCTTCGTGGTCTGGAATGGCACGACGTCCTCCATGCCCCGCGGCCGGCGCCCTCCGGTGGGCGGGCGGCCCGCGGTGGTCTCTGAAGCATAACGGGCGTCCCCCCCCGATGAGCCTCCCGCCTGCCTCGGGTCGCCCAGCGCGCGCGGCCCTGGCGGACCCGCGTTGTCCGTGGGGTCATCGAGCGGGCTTTGCCGTCTACCCGCGCCCGGCCGGCGGCGCCTCGGCCCGCGTCGTGCGTCGCGACGCCCCGACCGACCAGCGCGGTGCTGTCTCAACGATGCGACGAAAGGCTCAGCACTGAGACGCTTCCTGGCTTCCCCCCAGACGCTGACGCCCACACGGCGCGCTCCAGCGCCCTGGCACCATCCATGCTGTTTCCCGCTGCGCTCGGGGCGCTTCGTCCCGGGGCAGCCTCGACCGCAGGGCGGCCGCGAGGTCCGCGGTCGCCCTGCGACCCCTTTGCCATGGAGGTCTCCCATGCGCCGTCTCCCCGTCCTGATGCTCGCCTTCGTGATGCTCGCCTTCGTGATGCTGTCGCCCCTCGTCGCGACCGCCCAGCAGCCCGACGTGCGGCCCACCGCGCGCGGCGACGAGGCGGTGGCCACCCAGGCCCAGCCCCAAGCCACGCTCGATGAGATCGCGAAGACCTTCGGCTTCGTGCCGACCTTCCTCAAGGCCTACCCGCCCAGCGCCCTGCCGGGGGCCTGGCAGTACATGAAGGGCGTCTGGCTCAACCCGAAGAGCGCCCTCTCCGCCAAGGACAAGGAGCTCATCGGCCTGGCCGTCGCGGCCCAAATCCCGTGCAACTACTGCATCTACAGCCACACCGAGGGCGCCAAGGCGCACGGGGCGACCGCGGCCGAGATCAACGAGGCCATCGCCCTGGCGGCGAACACGCGACAGTGGAGCACCACCCTGACCGGCGCCGAGACCAACCCGATCGCGTTCCGCGCCTGGACCGACGACGCCCTCGCGCACGTGAAGAAGGTCGCCGAGGCGAACCCGAGCGGCGGGCCCATGCCGCTGGCGCGCGACGCCGACGAGGCGCGGCGCCAGATCGTGAAGGTGTTCGGCGACGTGCCGCCCTTCATCGACCACATCCCCGACGCGGCGCTCGCGGGTGCCTGGAACGGCTACATCGCGCTGAACAGCTCCACCCCGACGGCCCTGCCCGCGAAGACGCGCGAGCTGATCGGCGTGGCCGTCGCGTCCCAGGCGCCCGCCGAGAACGCCCTGTACATGAGCATGCGCTCGGCACGACAGAACGGCGCGACGAGCGCCGAGATCGACGAGGCCGTCGTCATGGCCGCCACCGTGCGTCACTGGAGCACCTACCTCAACGGCACGCAGGCGGACATGGCGACCTTCCGTCGCGAGGTCGACCGCATGCTGATGCCGGCCAAGCGGGGCACCTGAGCGCGAAGCCCCCGGAGCGCACGCGGCCAACGGGCCGCGTGCGCTCGAAGTCGCGACGCCCCCGGCCCCAGGTCCATCCGAGTGCAGACTGCACGGCGCGGTGGACACGCGATGGTCGAACCCCGAGAGCCGACCCCCGAAGGGTCCGAGGACGGTCGTGAGGCCCCGGACGCCGCGGCGGAGGATCTGCAGCGCGAGTCCTTTGGCGGCCTCATCACCAACTCGCCCGCCATGCGCGCCGTCATGAGCACGCTGCGGCGCGCCGCGCCGACCAACGCGCCCGTGCTGCTCACCGGTGAGAGCGGCACGGGCAAGGAGCTCGCGGCGCGGGCGGTCCACGCCGCGTCCGCGCGGGCGGCGCAGGCCCTCGAGGTCGTCGACTGCGGCGGCCTGCCGACGACCCTCATCGAGAGCGAGCTCTTCGGCCATGAGCGCGGTGCCTTCACAGGCGCGAGCGAGGCGCGCGCGGGTGCCTTCGAGCGGGCCCACGGCGGCACGGTGTTCCTCGACGAGATCGGCGAGATGCCGCTCGAGGTGCAGCCGAAGCTGCTGCGCGCCCTGGGCGAGGGTGAGGTGCGTCGCATCGGTGCCCGGAGCGGCCGCAAGGTGGACGTCCGCGTGATCGCAGCGACGAACCGGGATCTGCGGCGCGAGATCGCCGCGGGGCGCTTTCGGTCTGACCTCTACTACCGGCTCGCGGTCATCCGGGTGCATCTGCCCGCCCTGCGCGATCGACTCGAGGACTTGCCCCTCATCGCCGGCCACCTTCTCGAGCGCATCGCGGCGGAGAACGGCGTGGATCCGACCGACGTCCAGCTCGATCCGATGCTCTGGCGACGCAGCTGGCCGGGCAACGTGCGCGAGCTGCGCAACTACCTGGAGCAGCTGGTCATTCTTCGTGAGACCCCGCCACTGCCCGAGCACGAGATGGGCGCCGACCGCGACGCCGCGTGGGGGGACACCAGGCGGGGCGCCCCCGGGTTGGAGGACGCGGGATTGCCTGGCCCTGGGTGGCCGGACGCCGGGTGGCCGGATGCCGGGTGGCCGGATGCCGGGTGGCGAGACGCTGGGTCGCCGGATGCTGGATCGCTGGACGCTGGATCGCCGGACGCTGGGGGGCGGGACGCCGTGCGCCGGGACGCAGGGTGGCGTGAAGCTGCGTGGCGCGAAGCCGGGCGGCCCATGCTCGAGACGCTGCCCCTCACCGAGGCGCGGGCCCTGGTCGTCGAGCGCCTCGAACGCCGCTACCTGCGTCGATTGCTGGAGCGAACGGGGGGAAACGCCGCCGAGGCGGCCCGGCAGGCGGGCGTGAGCCGAGCGACGCTGTTTCGGCTGATCCAGCGCCACGCCCTGCGGGAGCCGCGGCGACGCTGAGGCGCCGACGCGACGCTTCGAGGTCGCCGTCAGCCCTCAGCCCTCAGCCCTCAGCCGACACCTTGGGCGGCGCCCGGGCGCCCAAGTTCGGCATCGAAGGCGGACGCGCTGCGCGCGCGGTATCGGCCGCGCCGCGCAATACGGTGGGCAGGGTGTCGCTGATTGCTGAGAGACGCGCAGCGACCGACATCACGCGCGCCGCAGATGCAGCCCCACCCAAACGATTCAGCCGCCGTAGCGACGGTGACTCTCGTTCTTGGGGTCGGGCGGCAGGTTGAGGAAGGCCTCCGGGAACCCCTCGGCCAAGAAGACCAGGATGTCGCGCACCGACAGCACGCCGCGCTCCTCGCCCGCGGCGTTCACGATCGGCAGGTGGCGGAAGCCCCCCGCGTGCATGACGCCCAGGGCCGCCGCGATGGGCTGCTCGGGGCGCACGGTGAAGGGCTCGGTGGTCATGAACTCATGCACCGGCCGCTGGCGCCACTCGTCGTTGGTGTGATCGACCCGGGAGTGCAGATCGAACTCGGTGAAGATGCCGAGCAGCTTGCCCTCCGCCTCGATCAGCGTCACGCCCCGCCGCGCGGCGACCATGCGCTGCACGACCTCGCCCAGCGCGGTGTCGCGCGTTGCGCGAGCCGGCGGGCGGTCGTTGACCAAGCCGACCGGGGTCATCAGCAGGGTCTGCAGGGTCTTGGGTCCTTGCTCGGTCATCAGCCGCCTCCCAGATCAATCCAGTCCCTGCTCGATCGATCGTCGCCGCTCTCGAGGCCCGCGAAGATCGTCGACAGGTGTGAGATCACGTCCCGAACACTGAGCTGACCGACGGGCCGGCCTTCGACCACGATCGGCACGTTGCGATAGCCGCGCCCCGCCATGCGCTCGATGACGTAGGCGATGCTGTCGGCGGGCGAGAGCGTGTCCGGATCCCGCGTCATCACCTCGCCCAGCAGCGTCTGCGACGAAAGACCGGGCCCGGCCACGCGCTCGAGGAAGTCCCGCCCCGTGAAGATGCCGACCAGTCGGCCCTCGGACACCACCAGCACCGCGCTGCGGTTCTTGTCCCGCATCAGCTCGATGGCTTTGATGACGGGCTCGGTGACCTCGAGGATGGGTGGGGGAGAGTTCGGAAGAAATTCGGAGATCCGCTTGCGAATCTTCCACATGGCGGTTCACCTGCTGTCGCTGTCTCGTGGGCGACATCATACCACCGGGACACGAGGGTGGTAGGTGCAGGGCCACCAAAAAGTGCACGTTGCTGCAGCGCTCGGTCCCGTAGCGCCCGATGGGGCGCCCGACCGCCGACGCCGACGAGGCGATCGGGCGGACCGCGGACCGGGGCCCGCGGCCCTCGTGCGGCCTCCCGCGGCCACCGCGCCCCGTCGTCTTGCCCGTCGTGCGACGGCCCCCACGTCGGCCGCGGTTGCCGTTCGTCGCGCACCGCGAGTACGGTCGAGCGCATGAGAACGAGACCTGCCCTGCTGCTCGTCGCGCTGACGCTCCTGCTGGCTGCCTGCGACGAGGACGAGGCCGACTCGCTGCGAACGGACGCCGCGCTGACGACCGACGGCGCGACGGACGGATCGCGCGTCGACGCGAGCGGTGCCGGGGCGGACGCCGGCCCCGACGCCACAACCCCGCTCGACGGGGCGGCGCGCGTCGA
>CALBMW010000396.1 GCA_937896275.1 uncultured Myxococcales bacterium | reverse complement strand
CGCGGGCCCGCTCCAACGCCACCAACGCGGCCGCCGCCGAGGGCGGGCGGGCCTCCGGTCGGGGCCGCAGCAGCGCGGCGACCCACTCGACGAGCGCGGCCGGCAATCCGGGGACCAGCGCATCGAGCGGTTGTGGATTCCTTCCAGGGCGGCGACCGGCCAGCATCTCGTAGGCGAGGGATCCCAGCGCGAAGAGATCGGCCCGCGGGGTGGGGGCGCCGCCCGCCCGCTGCTCCGGTGCCGCGTAGGCCGAGGGCGTTGGCACGAGCGCGGTGCCGGCCAGGCCGGGATCGAGCAGGCGCACGAAGCTGGGGCCCCCCATCTGCGGCTGCAGGGCGACGCGCGAGGGTCGCAGATCGCCGTGGGCGAGGCCGCGGTCGTGCAACTCGGCGAGACCCTCGGCCAGCGCCAGGAGGATGCTCACCGCGGTCTCGGGCGGGAGTCGTTGCGCGGGGCCCAGCCGGTCGCGCAGGGTCTCGCCTTCGACGTGGGGCGACACGACAAAGGGGCCCAGATGCGCGTCGCGGCCCACATCGCGCGGCACGACCAAGCGGGGGTGCTCTACGCCGGCGACCGCGCGGACGGCCTCGTCGAGGGAGCGCATGGCTGCACCGGGGGCAACAGTGGCTGGGCCCAGCTTGACCACGACGGTCGCGCCCGTCGGCAGGTGCGTCGCACGGAACGCTCGGATGCCGTCGTCGCTGGGCAGCGGCGCGTCGAGGCGGTAGCGTCCGTCGAGAACCCGACCGTGCATGAAACAGAGGGGAGCGCAATCGGTGCGCGGGCGCAAGCCGGGTCGGGAGGCCGCGACGACGCGGGTGCGCCGACGGGGCGGGCTCTGATACCTTCGGGCGCCATGGAGGTGAGGACTCGATGCCCATCAGGATTTCCAAGCTCGGGATGACGCCCTGCCCTGCCTGCCGTACGCACGTCAAGGTGCAGGACAAGGACGCCGTGTGCCCCTTCTGCGGGGCGCAGCTCGACACCACGGGCACCCCTCGCATGGCGCTCGGGGGTCGCTCCGGGGCGCTGGCCGCGGGCCTGCTGTCGCTCGGCATCGTGGCGTGCGACGACGACACGGCCGACGGGGGCGGCGACGACGCGGTCGCGCGCGATGCGAACACGCAGGACGGCGCCTCGGGCGAGCCGGACACGGGTGGCGCGGTGGACGCGATGGACGCGCCGGACGTCGCCGAGGCCGACATGATCTTGCCGGCGCCGCTCTACGGCATCGCGCCCGTCGATGGTGGGCGGCCTGCGGGCGACGCGGCCCCGCAGGATGCATCGCCGGCGGACGCCACGGTGCCCGACGCCTCGTCGGAGCAGGACGCCGAGATGGCGGTGCCGCTCTATGGCATCCCGCCCGCCGACGCGGGCGGGATCGTGCAGGACGCGGCGCTCGAACCCGACTTGGGGCTGGTGCCGGTCCCGCTGTACGGCATCGCGCCGATGCTCGACGCTGCGCTGCCCGACGCTGCGCTGCCCGACGCTGCGGCCCCCCAAGCTGACGCCGTCGTCGACGCCGCCCCGCCGAGCTCGGACTTGGGCGGCGGCGGGCCGATCGTGCCGCTCTACGGCATCCCTCCCGGCGGGGGGGCGTGAGGACGCCGCAGGGTCCAGTGAGCACGTCCGCGCCGCGCCCTCCGATGGGCGCCACCCCCGAGGAGGCCGCCCCGCGCATTGCTCGCCAGGGCAGCGCCGTCGATCAGGCCAACCCGCACCCGCTCTACTGCGTCTGGGAGATCACGCTGGCCTGCGATCTGGGCTGCAAGCACTGCGGTTCTCGCGCGGGCGCCGCTCGCGCGCATGAGCTCGACACCGCACAGTGCCTGGACACGGTCCACCAGCTGGCGGCGATGGGGTTCCGCGAGGTGACGTTGATCGGTGGTGAGGCCTATCTTCGCGAGGACTGGGACGAGATCGCGGCGGCCATCACGGCAAACGGGATGCTGTGCGGCATCACGACCGGCGCCCGCAATCTCACCCCCGAGCGCATTGCGCGCGCGGTCGCGGCTGGGGTCGCGAGCATCTCGGTCAGCGTCGATGGGCTCGAGCGCACGCACGACGCCCAGCGGGGCGCGCCCGGGGCGTGGGAGGCCGCCGTGGCCGCCATGCGTCGTATCGCCGCGACGCCGATGCGCCTGGCCACCAACACGCAGGTGAACCGTCTCTCGCTGCCCGAGCTGGGCGGCGTGGCCGATCTGTTGCTCGAGGTGGGCAGCCGCGCGTGGCAGGTGCAGCTGACCGTGCCCATGGGCCGCGGGGCCGACCGTCCCGATCTGCCGCTGCAGCCGTGGGAGTTGCTCGAGCTCTTCCCGCTGCTGGACTGGATCAAGACGAACCGTCTCGAGCCGGGCGGCGTCACGCTCTTTCCGGGCAACAACGTTGGCTACTTCGGTCCGTTCGAGGAGCGCCTGCGTTTCGGCGGTGACCGCGGGGCGCACTGGGGCGGTTGCGGTGCGGGGAAGTGGTGCATCGGCGTCGAGGCGGACGGCGCGATCAAGGCTTGCCCGTCGCTGCCCACGGACGACTGGACCGGTGGGCACCTTCCCGCGCGGCGTCTGGAACAGGTCGTCGGCGTCGCGCCCGAGCTGACGCACCTGCAAGACCGCACGGTTGACGACCTGTGGGGCTTCTGCCGCACGTGCTACTACGCCGACGTCTGCAAGGCGGGCTGCACGTGGACATCGCAGTGTCTGCTGGGCAGGCCCGGGAACAACCCGTATTGCATCCACCGCGCAGCGGACTTCGAGGGTCGGGGGCTGCGGGAGCGGCTGGTTCACGAGACGGCGGCACCAGGAAAGCCCTTCGATTACGGTAAGTTCAGGCTCGACGTGGAGGCGGCGCCGGCCGCGGAGGGCCCGCCCACCGTGGGCGGGTTCTCGCTGGCTGAGGTGGCCGCGTTGCGCTGGAGCAGCGGTGGCGTATGGAGCGACGCGCAGTTGCGTGAGGCGTTGCGCCGGATCGGGCGGCGGGACGTGGTGCTCCTCGAGGGGTGAGGGCGGACCCGCGTCGGCGCTCACGGGGCTGATTCGGGTGGTGCGGGCTGATTCGGGTGGTGCGGGCTGATTCCGGTGGTGCTGCTCCGGTCGTGCCAGGTGATTCTGCCGGGTGATTCTGCCGGGTGATTCTGCCGGGTGATTCTGCCGGGT
>CALBMW010000395.1 GCA_937896275.1 uncultured Myxococcales bacterium | reverse complement strand
GGGTCGGGCGGCGTGCCCGCGTCCGTCCCGGGCGCCTCGCCGGCGTCCGGGTCAGGCAGCGCACCCCCGTCCGCCCCGGGCGCCTCGCCGGCGTCAGGGACCGGCGCGACGCTGGCGTCCGGAACCTGCCCGTCGCCGGCGTCCGCCGCGAGCCCCTCGTCGCTGGTGGCGTCAGTCATGACCGCGGGGCCGATGTCCCGCTCCACGGCGGCTGCGTCCGGTCCTGGAGCGGGCTGGCCGCCCGAGTCCACGTCCGCGGCCGCGTCCTGCACGCGGGCGTCCCCCGCGGCCGGCGCGTTGCTCCCCTCGCACGCCGCCAGCATCAGCGCCCCGGCCGCGACGAACGTCGCTCGGAGAACGTCCCCTGCGTTCCATCGGATCATCACGCGTCCCTCGTCCGGCGTCCGGGGTTGCTCCCTGGGGCGCCAGCGTAGCGTGGTTCGCCTCTCGCCGATCGATCCGCCTCGGACGCCGCGACGGGCGCGCTCGAACGCTCGGTGCCGCGGTTCGGCGCTGCGCCGAGTCGCGCGTCTCGACCGCGAGCGATCCCAGGGAGGGTCGGGCGGCAGGCGGGGTCGAACATACTCACTTGTCACTTGGGCGACCGAGGCCACGCCTGACGCCGCGCAGCCGCCCCCGAAAGATGCGCCCCCGCCCATCTCGGCTTATCGTGGGCACGACACCACATCGAGGAACCCGCCACGTGGGCGCGACATCCGAGACCATCCGACTGCTCGTCGGCGCCTGGCGCGACGAGGACGACGACGAGATCGTGATCGGGCGGACCGACGACGGGGGCTTCTCGGTGGCGATGTTCGACAGCCGCGACGGGGAGCTCTTCGAGGTCCGCCGCGTGCGGTGGCAGCGCGGGCACCTGTCGTGGGAGGTGCGGGTGCCCTCGACCGGAGTCGAGCTGCGCTACCAGACCACCCGCATCGGGACGGAGCGGCTCGAGGTCACCTGGCGCAACGCCGTCCAGGACCCAGACCTGATCCCGGCGCCGCTGCGCCTCCGGGGCCTTCGCCTGCGCGGGCAGGACACCTTCCTACGCTGCGGTTGACCAGGCGATCAGCCGCGACCGGCGATCTGGTGCTTCTTCAGCAACTCGCGCAGGTGGTAGCGCGTCAGGCCCGCGGCCTTGGCGCTCTGCGAGATGTTTCCCTGGTGCCGCTCGACCAGCCTCCCGAGGTAGATGGCTTCGAACATGTCGAGCAGCTGCTGCTTGGCGTCCTTGAACGATTCGTCGATGTCGACCCCGAACACCAGATCGCCCGGTCCCGCCGCGGGGGCGGGCTCGGTCACCGTGGGCGCCGCACCCCATGGCGCCCCGAAGCCGCCGCCGAACGGGGACGAGTCTCCGCCCAGCATCAGGTCGCGGCGCGTCAGCACCGGCCCCTCGCCCAGGCTCGTCGCCCGCTCGACCACGTTCTTCAGTTCGCGGATGTTGCCCGGCCATTGGCGCTCCATGAGCGTCTTCATCGCCTCGGGGCTGATCTGCATCGGCCCCAGCGCGCGCTCGCGCCGCCGCTCGTTGGCCCGATCGAGGAAGTGCTCGACCAGCAGCGGGATGTCGTCGGGCCGACGCCGCAGCGGGGGCAGGCCGATCTGCATCACGCTGAGCCGGAAGTAGAGATCCTCGCGGAAACCGCCCTCGGTCACCATCTGCCGCAGGTCGCGGTTGGTCGCCGCCACCACGCGGCAATCAACCTTGATGGTGCGGTCGCCTCCTACCCGCTTGAGCTCACGATTCTCCAGCACTCTCAGTAGCTTGGGCTGCAGGCCGAGGTCGAGCTCGCCGATCTCGTCGAGGAAGATCGTGCCGCCGTCCGCCTGCTCGAACAGCCCCTTGTGCTGCTGGACCGCGCCCGTGAACGAGCCCTTCTCGTGGCCGAAGATCACGCTCTCGATCAAATCCCTGGGGATCGCGGAGCAATCGAGCACGACGAAGGGCTGCTTCTTGCGCCCGCTGAAGTTGTGGATGGCCTGCGCGATCAGCTCCTTGCCGGTCCCCGTCTCGCCCTGCACCAGCACGCTGAGGTCGCTGGGCGCCACCCGCTCGAGGTTGGCGAAGATCTCACGCATCGCGACGCTCTGACCGATCACCTGGTCGAAGCGGTCGCGCTCGCTCAGCTCGATGGTGACGATGTCCCGGGTCGGCTCGAACTTGAGCACGGTGTTCCCGGCCCGGAACACCGTGCCCGGCCGCAGGTAGATCTCGCGCAGGCGGATGTCGCCATAGAAGGTTCCGTTGGTGCTGCCCTCGTCGCGCAGCACATAGCCGTTGCCGTCGGCCTCGACGATGAAGTGCTGGCTCGACACCGACGAATCGGTGAGCGTCAGATCGCACACCGTGCTGCGGCCGACGGTGACCTGCTCCTTCGACACGAGCAGCTCGCGCCCCTCATCGGGCCCCTCGAGCACGACCAGGCGGCTCTTGCGCAGGCGCTTCTGGGTGGGTCGATTGCCCACGAAGACCGTCTTGAGCGCGGCGTCGTCGCGGATGTCGGGGTTGAGCGCCATGCCGCTCCTCGGGGTGGCAATGATATTGGCCACCATAACCTGGGTCCGGAGCCGCCGCTACCTCGCCGCGGCTTGTCGCGACGCTCCGGAAGTTGCAGACTGCCCGCCTGTTCTTCACGCGCCGAGGCGATGATGACGCCGACTGACGAACTGCGCCGCACCCTCACGACCACCCTCCGCATGCTCGCCGCCGACGCGGTTCAGAAGGCCGACAGCGGCCACCCGGGGGCGCCGATGGGCCAAGCGGACATGGCCCACGTCCTGTGGACCGACTTCCTGCGCTTCGATCCCAGCGATCCCGCCTGGCCGGGGCGCGACCGCTTCGTGCTCTCGTGCGGCCACGCCTCGATGTTGCTCTACGGGCTCCTCCACCTGTGGGGTTACGACCTCACGATGGAGGATCTGCAGAGCTTCAGGCAGTGGGGGTCGCGCACGCCGGGCCACCCGGAGGTCGGCCACACGCCCGGCGTCGAGGTCACCACCGGACCCCTCGGGCAGGGCGTCGCCAACGCGGTGGGCCTGGCCCTGGCCGCCAAGATGATGCGGGCCCGCGTCGACGTCCCGGGGGATCCCTTCCAGGTGATGGCGCAGCGGGTCTTCGCGATCTGCTCCGACGGCGATCTGATGGAGGGTATCTCGAGCGAGGCCGCGTCCCTGGCGGGACACTGGCGCCTCGACAACCTCGTCATGCTCTACGACGACAACAAGATCACCATCGATGGCTCCACCGATCTGGCCTTCACCGAGGACGTGGCGCGGCGCTTCGAGGCCTTCGGCTGGCGCGTGCTGCGCGCCGACGGGCACGACGCGGTCGCGGTGCACGCGGCCCTCGAGGCGGCGACGGCGGCACCCGGGCCCCCCCACCCGGTGTTGATCGTGTGCCGCACCCACATCGGCTGGGGCAGCCCCAACAAGGTCGACACCGAAGGCGTCCACGGCGCGCCCCTCGGCGACGCCGAGCTCGCCCTGACCCGTGAGCAGCTCGGTTGGCCCGACGCGCGCTTCCACATCCCCGAGACCGCGCGGCGCTGGTTCGCGGAGGCCGCCGCGGGCAAGAGGGCGGCCCGCAAGACCTGGGACGAGGGCTTCGCGGCCTGGCGCGAGCGGCACCCCGCGCGCGCCGCGCTCTTCGACGCGCACTGGTCGAACGCGCTGCCCGACGACCTCGAGGCTCGCCTGCTCGCGGCCGCGCCGGCCAAGGGCGCCACGCGCAAGACGTCGAGCGCCGTGCTCCAGGCCGCCGTGGCCGCCGCGCCTCAGCTCGTGGGCGGCTCGGCCGATCTCACGGGATCGAACAGCCTGGCCATCGCGGGCGCGACGCCGGTCGGCGACCCCGAGGCGCACCCCACCCTCGGCTTCGACTTCGCGGGCCGCCAGATCCACTTCGGCATCCGCGAGCACGCGATGGCCGCCATCAGCAACGGCATGCTGCTGCACGGCGGCCTGCGCACCTTCGTCGGCACCTTCCTGGTGTTCAGCGACTACATGCGCCCCAGCGTGCGCCTCGCCGCCCTGAGCCACCTGCCCAACATCCTCGTCTTCACCCACGACAGCATCTTCCTGGGTGAGGACGGCCCAACCCACCAGGCCGTCGAGCATATGTGGGCGCTGCGCATCATCCCCGGGGTGGTGGACTTCAGGCCGGCGGATGGGGTCGAGACCGCGATGGCGTGGGCCTACGCGCTCCGGCACGCGACCGGGCCGGTGGCGATGGCCCTGACCCGACAGAACCTGCCCGCGCTGAGCCGCCCCGCGAGCTTCGAGCCCGCCGACGTGCTCAAGGGCGCCTACGTACTGAGTGACGACGCCCACCCGGAGCTTTGCCTGGTGGGGACCGGCAGCGAGGTGGGGCTCATCGTCCTCGCGGCCGAGCTGCTGCGCGCCGAGGGGCGCCGGGTGCGCGTGGTGTCGATGCCCAGCTATGCGCTGTTCGACCGCCTGTCGCGCGCCGAGCAGGCGGCCGTCGTGCCCACGGACGTCGTCGTGGTGACCGTCGAGGCGGGCACGACGACGCCCTGGCGCGCGCTGACCGGGCGCGAGGGCCTCACGCTCGGGCTGGACCGCTTCGGGGCTTCGGCCCCGGCCGACGTGCTGGCCGAGAAGTTTGGCTTCACCCCTGCGCAGGTGGCGCACCGCGTACAAGCGCACCTGAGGGGCGTCTGAGATCGTGGCGCGCGGCAAGAAGAAGGGTGGCAAGGGCGGCAAGAGCGCGCCGCATCGGCCTCTGCCGGGCGCCGCGCGGCCGCTGACGCCCACCGGCGGCGTGGGGCGGCCCGGCGGCTCACGGCGTC
>CALBMW010000394.1 GCA_937896275.1 uncultured Myxococcales bacterium | reverse complement strand
TGCCTCGGCCGCCTGGGCGTGCTCCGCGGTGGCCGCTTGCGCCGCCACGGCCAGATCCTCGGCGCGCCGCCACCAGGCGCGCACGCTCTCCGCCGTGGCGCGGAGCCCCTGCGCCTCGAGCGCCCGCACCCGCGCGGCCTCGGCCTCAACGCGGGCTCCGGTCAGGCGCTCGTCCGACCAAGGCTCCATGCCGGCGAGGCGCAGCTGCAGGTCCGAGTGGACCTTGCTCGCGGCCGCGCTGCGCTCGTAGGCCCGCTTCCCGATCACCAGGAAGAGTTCGGTCGCAGTCAGGCGCTCCAGCAGCGCTCGTCGCTCCTCCTCGTCCGCGCTGAGGAAGGCGGCGAAGGCCCCCTGGGGTAGGAGCACGGTTCGCTGGAAGTCCTTGAAACTCAGGGACTCGAGCAGCGACTCGAAGGGCTCGTCGTACTCCTTCTTCTTGGTGCTCGATGCGAGGACATCCCCGTCGACCGAGCCGGGCTCGTCCAGGCGGACGAGGGCCCGGCGCGGCGTCTGCACCTCGGCGTCGGCCTTGTCGCGCGCCCGCCAGCACTCCCAGGTGGCGCGGTACGTGCGGCGGACGCCGTCGGCCTCGACCTTGCTGAGCACCACGGCAGCGCGGCAGCGGCCCGCCCCCTCGCTCATCAGGCGCGCGGGGTCGAAGTCCTCGCCCCTGTCGGTGCCGTGCAGCCTGCGGCTGTCCAGGCGTGGCGTGGCGCCGTACAGCGCCAGTGAGACGGCGTCCAGGAGCGTCGACTTGCCTGCGCCGGTCGCTCCCTGGATGAGAAAGATCGCCGCCCCCTCGAAGGCCGCGTCCAGGTCGACCGCCTGCTCGCCATAGAGCGGGCCCAGGTTCAGGGTCTCGATGCGATGCAGCTTCACGCCTCACCGCCCGGCGCAAGCAGGCTGTGAAAGGCCGCGTGGAGCGCGTCGTCGGGGGCGTGCCCTTCGTGCGCGCGCTGATGCATCAGCTCGAAGACCTGCCACGGTGTCAGATCCCGCAGCGGGGGCGGACCGATCGTGGCGCCGGCCTCGACGCGCGGCGCGCTGGCACGACGCTGCTCGACGTGAACGAGCCGCGGCCCGCCCTCGGCGCCAGGCCGCGCGTCGATGAGCGTCTGGCCCGGGTTGAGCAGCGGTACGTCAGTGCGCAGTGTGGCCAGGACGTAGGGCGGCAGCTCCCCCGCGGTCCATTCGAGCCTGCGCCATCGCTCGATGACCTCGTCCAGGGGCCCATCGAGGGGCAGGATGCGTCGCGCGCACGGGACCTCGATGGGCTCAACTTCGGGCCCCCCCCCGGGGGAGACCTCGACCAGGAGCACCAGCCTCGGACTCGAGGCCTCCTTAACCCCCACTGCGACCGGCGTGCCGCTGTACCAGGCCCGGGTGCCGCCCACGCGGTAGCTGCGGTGGATGTGGCCCAGCGCGACGTAGTCATAGCGCGCGTCGAAGACGCCGTCCGGCAGGGCGTCGAGGCCGCCCGCCTGGTGTAGGGGGGTGTGGAAGTCGCCTTCCTCCCAGCGGCCGGCAGTGAGGTGCCCGGTTGCCACCAGGGGCACGCCGGGCCACTCCCGTGCCGCCCGCTCGGCAAGGCGCGCGTACAATCCGGTGAAGGCCTCGGCGATCTGCGTCGCGAGTGCGCCGGCCTCCAGCCCGATGGCACGCACGCCCAGACGGTGCTCGTGCACGAAGGGCACCGGCAGCACCACCCCCAGGATCTCGCTGCCGTGCCTCACGACGCAGGGCAGATCGGGCTCGCGGCCGCGCTCGTAGCCGCCCACGACTGTGACGCGGAGCGCGCCGAGGACCTCGCGCGGCGCCTCGAGGCGGGCCGCAGAGTCGTGGTTGCCACCGACGACGATGACGTGCCTCGGCCAGTCGCTCGCAGCCAATCGGGCGAGGAAGCCATAGAACAGCGCCTGCGCCTCGGCCGAGGGCTGGTACTGGTCGAAGACGTCCCCGGCGATCACCAAGGCGTCCACCTCGCGGACTGTGAGCAGCGCCGCCAGCCATTCCAGGAAGCGCGCCTGCTCCTCCTGCCGTGAGGCGCCGTGCAGCGTCACGCCCAGGTGCCAGTCCGACGAGTGAAGGATCCGCATTCGCTGCTCCCCTGCCCTGTGGCCGTTCTGGACGCGCAGGCTGGCACCGACCGGACAGGGCTTCAAGCGTGGCGGCCGGAAATCGTCGGGCTGCGGCAGGGCCGGGCGGGATGGACGTCACACGCGTGGCAGGGGCTGGCGCCCGTCCGTTCGACATCCTACACTTCGGGTCGGCTCCCCACAGCGATGCTCGGAGAACCGATGAGTCTCTTCGTTCGCCACGCCTGCCCGGATCTTCCGCCCGGCGAGCTCATCGCCCTCGTCCTTGGCGCCCAGGCCCACGTCGGTTCGGACTTCAGGGTGACGCCCATGTCGGGCGGCGAGCTCGCGGGCCGGGCCACGGTCTGGGTGCGGTGGTCGCTGCGCCCCGGCGTCGCGCCGGTCAGCATCCCGTCGGTCCTGCATGAGGGCGACCCCGACGACGCCCCCTTCGTGAGCGCGGGGGGGCTCATGGCGATGCCGTCGGGGAGCCGCACTGCCTACGTGTACGCCTGTGGGCCGGCCGATCAGGACGAGGGCGGGGCTTCTCGCTCGGTGAAAGAGGCGGCTGAGTCCCCGATCTTCGCGCCCCGTGGCGACCGATGGGAGCCCTGCGCGTGACCACGCCAAAGGGGCTTGCCGGGGGCTCCTGCGCGAACGGCTCCACCGGGCTGTACTCCCGGTCCGGGCCAGACCGACGCTGACACATGGTGCACTCGAACAGAGTCTTTGGGACATTCTCGTGTGGCTCGAGCCAAGCAAGGAGGCGATACAGATGGCCTGGCACGTCATGATGGTCCTTGAAGACGTTCGAGACGGCCAATGGGGAGACATTCTCCACTCCGTGGGAGGCGGGTATGCCGTTCTGGACGATGAACAGTACGCAGCCTGGCAACGAGCCCCGCTTCGGGAGCGGGAGGTCCAGGCCCGCAAACTGAGGGACGGCGGCGGCTGGAAACGGCGCACACCCACATGGGGCGGAAATCTCGCGAGCCTTCACCGCGTGACCGCGAGCCTCGACGATGCCGAAGCCGTGGAGGGGCTCCCCGTGGACGACACCGATCGGTTCTTCAACTGGTACTGGATGCTCGAGCCCGCGTCCGTCGCCTTCTTCGAGGCGCACCTCCGCCGGGACACAGCGACAGAGCGCGCGCTCGCCGGCCTTCAGGCGCTGGACCGCGTGGTCGATACGGGGGATGGGAACGCGATCGCCGGCTGTGCCGCAATGTTCGCGCGCGCCGGAAACGTGGTAGGCCGACGAGGGGGCGCGGACTTCGACACACCAGACTTCGACACACCAGACAAGGTGCCGGGCCCGCTTCCGGCCGATGTGATTGCTGCGCTCGGCGACTGGACCGGAGCAGACGCAGACCTGTCTGACGCGGATGATTGGCCAGAGGACGAACGGGTTGCGGCCACGCTCGTGTACCTGGCCTTCGCCGGGTTCCCCGCCCTCACCAAGACTCCGACGTGGGTTCGCGCCACGCTGCGGCGACTCGAGATCGAAGGGCTCGGTGCCGGCATGGCGGCCGCGCGCAAGGCGATCCGTCTGGATGCAGCCGACCACTCCTGGATTGGCTGGTGAGGCTGGGAACCGGACAGACCCATCGAGTCCCCAGATGTGCCCGCACCGGTGCACACAGGGTCAGGTAGCCCCATGTGTGAGGCGAGACGAACGGCGCTCGCACAGATCCCGTAACCACAAGTCAGGAGACGACGCATGACAGGGCTGGAGACCGCACCGACCGTCACGGGGCAGGACGTAGTGTCCGTCCGCGACGCGGTCAAGGCGTGGCTGAGATCCGTCGTGGAGAGCGCGGACCCCTCAATCGGCGGGCCCTGCACGGTCATCAGGTCGAGGGACGCATACGCTTCGGTGGAGGCGATGGTGCCCGGGACCGCAAGGCCGACGATACGCGAGGCTCTTCAGTCGATCGCGGTCGGTAGCGGGCGCAAAGGCGGCAAGCAGTCCAGGACCGTCAACGCCGTGTACTTGAGAGGGGGGCGCGACGGGGGGCAGGAAGGGCGCTATCTTGCCATCCCGGAACTGGACCGGGACCGCATAGGGATCGAGGCCACGGACGCGACGGGTCGCATCCAGGGCTGGGCCGATGCAGCGCTCGGCAAGGACGTCGTGAACTTCTGGATCAGGAAGACCCAACTCCAGTGCATCGCGTTTTCGCGAAGCGCCGGAGATGCCGCGCGTAGGCGGGACCGCGGCGTCTGCAAGCTGTGCATCCAGAACAGCGCAGCCGACGGGGAGAGCGTCGCCAACGAGATGATCACCGTGTGCCACCTGGTGCGGCGTCGTGATGTGTTCTGGCGCATCCTGTGGCAGGTTGCCGCAGGCAAGGAGGACGGCGATCCGCCGCCCCCCGTCGCCGACGACATCGACTGGTCTGTGATCTTCACCGCGGCAGGAGCGGGAGCCATCACGGCGGCCCTCGAGAAGGACGAGTACCACTCGGCATCGGCCTACGTAGTGTGTCTGTGCCGTCACCACGACAAGCAGGTGCAGGACACATTGTATCCGCAGCACGGGGCGCGCTCTGCCTGACGATGCGCGCTGGCCCCATGGCACCGTCGTCAGGACGGGGGGTAGAGCATATGCGCGGCATGAACCATCAACGCCTCGGGCGTTTCGCCCTGATCATCGAGCGCGCAGATGTAGCCGCCGTAGTTTTCCGTGAGGCCGACGATGCCCCAGAACGGGGTTCCGTTCAGGCTCCAGCGCCAACCCGCGTCCAAAAGGTCTGCGTCGTCCTCCACGGGCAACTCGGTCAGTGTGAGGGCGTCCCCGGACGAAGGGGCTGCCTGGCCGAACCCGTCGAGCACTGCCCGCAGGAAGACCAGGACCGCCTCCGTCTCGTTTTCGGATCTTGGGTCGAGAGAGCTGAGATGGGCCATGGTGCCGCGTCCTTGCCGTGATGTGGCGCCACGATGCGCCCTGGCTGCATCCGTGCGCAAGCCCTGGGCTCGCCTGAGTCGCCACCCTCCTTGACGATTGAACGCTTGCCCCCCTGCGCGGCCGCGCGCACCCTGGGCGCCGGAGGTGGCGCATGGAGCGTTTCGAGCCGCGGTTCTCGCTGACGCCCAGGATGGTGCGACAGATGAAGGCCATCGAGGACGCGCGGGGCTTCCTGCGCGCGGTCCGCTTGCGGCCGGACTGGGCGGCCGAGCTTCGGCGCAAGTCGCAGGTGCGCGACGCGCTGTCGAGCGTTCAGCTCGAGGGCAACAGCCTTCCGTTCGAGGCGGCATACGCCCTGGCGGAGCAGCCGGAGGCGCCGGCCGACTGCACGGCGAGCGAGCGTGAGTTCCTCAATTATCTCCGGGCCTTCGAAGCCATCGACGGGCTGCGCGACGCGCGGGACTATCCGGTCAGTCGCCGGGACCTGCTCAACATCCACCGAATGCTCGTCGAGGGCGTGCGGGGCGGCGATCGCCACGCCGGCCGCTGCCGGACCGAGGGGGTGGCGGTGGGCGACCGGGCGGCCGACGGCTCGATCCTGATCCACCACGAGCCGCCGGCGTGGCCCGCGGTCGAGTCGCACGTGGACGCGCTGATGGACTGGCTGGACCTCTCCAAACAGAAGCCGACCGCCAAGCAACTCGCGGAGGGCGCCGACGATCCCTGGGTTCACCCCGTCATGGTGGCCGGCATCGCGCAGCATCGCCTCGTGTGGACCCACCCCTTCGTGGACGGCAACGGCCGCAGCGCCCGCATGTTCACGACGCTGCTGCTGTACCAGCGCGGCTATGACTTCAAGTACCTGTTCGATCTCTCCAGCTATTACAACCAGGGCCGCGATCGCTACTACGAGGCGCTGCGCACCGTCGATCGGACGGGCGACTACACGGCGTGGCTGACCTACTTCATGGGGGGCTTCTCGCGGCAGATGGTCACCATCATCAAGCGCGCGACCAAGGCCGCCGTTGGCCTGGAAGCCGAGTCGTCGGAGGACGCGCCGATCGACTGATGCGGGGTAGGAGGCCGCGCGCCGCTCGCCACCGGCCCCGGCTTGGATGCGACAGGAATTGTCGCAGGCATGGCCTAGCCTCCTTCTCCTACGGGGCAAGGAGGAACCTCATGGCGAGGGCAATCAAGCGAGGGGTCGATTCGACGGCGGAGCTCGATCCGATCGCCGCGGCGCCCCGGGCGGACCAGGTGGCGGTGTGGGTGATGCGCAGCGTGCTGACGGCAAACGCCGTGCGTCGGCTCGCGGGCGACAAGTGGGACACCGAGCAGCTGTTGTCCGGGCTGAGCCTGCCGGCCGTGGACTGCAGCGGCCGGCCTCAGGCGCTCCGGCGCATCGTCGGCACGCGGCTCGGCCACGTGGAGGCGGGGACGGTTTGCCGCGCGCACGACGTGTTCGCCAACGTGGAGACGCTCGGCGGCGCGGTGGACCTGAACCCGGCCGAGCGGGAGCTGATGGCGCTCGCGGCTCTGTTCGACCTCGACGCACTGCTGGCGACTCACCTCGGCGCGCTGCTCGAGGGGGCGCGCGGCAGCTTCCACCGAAGCTGTGAGCTCATGGGGCGCGTGATGGCTCTGCCGGGAGAAGCGGTGAAAGGGGCGTTGGGGCCCACCGGCAGCCTGTGTCGCAGCGGGCTGCTGAGCTTCGATCCCGTGGACGCCGGGAACGGCAGCAACCCCTTCATGCTGTCGGTCACGCTGGCGCGCGTTCTTCAGGGGCCGGTGCAGTCCCGCGAGGCCCTGGTGGAGTGCCTCATTCCGCAGGCGCCTGGTCCCAGGCTCGTCGCGGCGGACTTCGCCCACCTCGGCGATGACCTGGAGCTTCTGCGGCGCTATCTCGAGCGTTCCGTCGCCGATCGGCGCTGTGGCGTCAACGTGCTGCTGTATGGGCCGCCGGGCACCGGCAAGACCGAGCTCGCGCGACTCGTGGGCGCGCTCTGCCCGGCGCAGGTGCACGAGGTCGCCGTGCGCAACGAGACCCGGGGGGCGTCGGAGCGCGCGGGCCGCCTGCGCAGCTTCCTCACGTGCCAGGCACTGCTCGCGCCCCGCGGCGGCTGCGTCGTCATCTTCGACGAACTCGAGGATGCCCTGCCGGTGGAGATGGCGGGTCCCTTCGGGATGCGCCGGAATGCCGGTGGCGACAAGGGCTGGTTCAACCGGCTGCTGGAGGACAACCCGGTGCCGGCCATCTGGATCTCCAATGAAATCAGCCAGATCGATCCCGCGATCCTGCGCCGGTTCGACCTGGTGCTGAGCATCCAGACGCCTCCGCGCTCGGTGCGGGCGGCGATCGCGGCTTGCAGCGTGGCGGATTTGGACGTGACGCCGGGGTGGTCGGAGAGAGTGGCCGGCGACGGGCGGGCGACGCCGGCGGACTACGAGCGCGCGGCGCGCGTGGTGCGGGTGACCGGGGCCGATGGTCCGACCGCGTACGCGCGCCGACTGGACCGGGTGCTCGAGCTGAGCCTTTCGGCGCGGCACGGTGCAGCGCCCGCTGCCTACCCCCATGACGCCCGGCGCTTCGATCCCAGGCTCTCGGCCACCGACACCGACCTCGAACTCATCGTGGCGGGGCTGGCCCGGCGGCGGCGCGGCTCGTTGTGCCTCTACGGTCCGCCCGGAACCGGCAAGACAGCGTTCGCCCATCACCTGGCACGTGCGCTCGACCGCCCGCTCATCCACAAGCGGGCTTCGGACCTGCTCAGCATGTGGGTCGGCCAGAGCGAGAAGATGATCTCGGGCATGTTCCACGAGGCGCGTGCCGAGGACGCCGTGCTTCTGCTCGACGAGGCCGACAGCTTCCTGCGTGACCGACGCAATGCCGTGCGCGCATGGGAGGTGACGCAGGTCAACGAGCTGCTGGTGCAGATGGAAGCTCACCGGGGCGTGTTCGTGTGCGCCACCAACCTGTGCGAGACCCTCGATCCCGCGGCGTTCCGACGCTTCGATCTGAAGGTGCGCTTCGAGGCGCCAGGGCTCGACGCGCTGCTGACGCTCGCGCGCGGGGCGCTCGAGGATCTGGGCGTGGCGGTAACGGGCGAGGAGGTGGGCGCGCTGCGCGCCGAGCTGCAAGCGTTGGTCGGCCTCAGCCCGGGCGACGTTCGCACCGCGGCGCGTCGCTTCGAGGTGCTCGGGCTGTCGCCCACCCACCGCGAGATGGTCGCGGCGCTGCGGTCCGAGCTGAGCTTCCGTCAGGAGGATCGGCGGTCCCCGGTCGGGTTCCGCGCGGGCGGATCCGCGTCGTAGCGCGCGCAGGTGGCGCGGGCCTCGGCCGCCATCTCGGCCCGCAGGCCATCGGGCGCGAGGACCTCGACGAGGGCCCCGAAGCCACGCAGCCAGACACGCAGCTGGCGCGTGTCCGGCACGGTGGCGCTGAGGCGGAGCC